>SDZE01000021.1 GCA_004173095.1 Bradyrhizobiaceae bacterium | reverse complement strand
ATCATAGGCCGCGATGGACGCCTGCGCCGTGGCCTTGACCTCGGCAGCAGCCTGTACAAGCCCGGCATGAGCGCCGCCGAGGTCAAGGCCACGGCGCAGGCGTCCATCGCGGCCTATGATCGGGCAGTGGCGCGATGATTACATGCGTGCTGCCCGCAATCATGTCGATGAACAGCAGTGCTTCCTGTCAGCCCACCATCGGTCGATCATCTAGCCGCGCTCGATCGCAAATTAGATGAGGCTTGGAATGTCTGCCTGCACCAGCGATCGTGAAGAAAAGCCGGTCTTATGCCGAGATGGTCGGTCATACGGATGAACCCTCCTCAACCGAGATCGTGGATGACCGGTCGCAAACCCTCGGGCGTGATGTCGAGCGTCGCAACCGTGATGGGCAACAGGAAACGGCGCCGACCCGCGCTGCCGGGGTTCAGGAAAAGCACCCCACCCACCGTCTCGATTTTCGGCACATGGGAATGACCGCAGACGACGATGTCGATGCCGAGCGCCGCGGGATCGATCCGCAGTGTCTTGAGATCATGCAGCACGTAGATGGACTGGTCTGCAAGCCGAAGCGCTGCGGTGTCGGGGTAAACATTCGCCCATCCGGCCGTGTCCACGTTTCCCTTGATCGCTGTGACCGGTGCGATGAGGCGAAGGGCTTCGATGATGCTTGGACAACCGATGTCACCACCGTGGATGATATGATCGACGCCGGCCAAGCAACGCTCAGCTTGTGGCCTCAGGAGGCCGTGCGTGTCGGATATGATCCCGATCCGGTGGCTCATGAAACGGGGTTCAGCTGAGCAACGCGGCGACGTCGCGAGATCGTCTTTGTGATGCAACCGGCTCGGCAGATGGCGGCACCTTGAAGCGGGCCATGTCGCGGACCGGAGGCAGGCCGAACATGCGTGCGTATTCGCGGCTGAACTGCGATGCGCTCTCATAGCCGACCGAGAAACCGATCGCGGCAGCGTCGCGAGTCTCGAACAGCAGCAGCCGTCGCGCCTTCAGCAGGCGGAGCCGTTTTTGATACTGGATCGGGGTCATCGCCGTGATGCGCCTGAAGTTCCGGTAGAACGACGCGACGCTCATCCCCGTCAACTCCGCGAGCGGCTCGACACGAAACGGTTCGGCGTAGTGGGCTCGAATCCAGTCGATCGCGCGGCGGACATGCGCAAGCCGACTGTCGGCACCCGCGATCTGGCGCAGCATATCGCCCTGCGGGCCTTGCAGAACGCGAAACAGGATTTCGCGCTCAATCATCGGTGCCAGGGTCGCCGACTCTTCGGGACGGTCCATCAGGCGCATCATCCGCAGCCAGGCATCGGTCAAGTCCGGCGTAACCGGCGAGACCGAGAACCTAGGCGGCTGCTCCGCCGGAGCAAGCTTCGGGTGATCGACCAGCAGTGCCGCGATGACAGCGGTGTCCAATGTCAGGCTGATCGCAAGATCAGGAAGCAACGGCTTCTCCGGCCGAACCTGACAGATCGCCGGCAAATCGACCGGTATCAGGCAGTAGGATTCCGGCTCGAAACGAAGCAGCCGGTCGCCAATCGACAGGTTCTTGGATCCCTGCAGGACCAGGTGGAGCATCGGCTCGTACACCTGGTCCGAACAGGCTTCGGCCCTGACCATCGACACGCGCGGCAATCCTGTCGCGGTCCATTTGTCCCCTGCCCGCATCACGATCGCGCGCAGTTCGTCCATGGCATCTATCATGTTCAGACTATGCGCCTGGGATCCCTGCCCGGCAACCTTTTGAGAGGAATAGGCAAGCAATCGCGAGAAACCGGCACGCGGTGCGCGGTTTAAAGGACCAAATCAGCAGTGTCGGTGAGGCCATGCGGCTTCAGGCACATTCGCTGAACGGGAAAACTGATCTCATGAAACTTTCGAGAAAAATCGCCGTCGTGACCGGCGCATCAAGCGGCATCGGTGCCGGCATCGCCAAAGCGCTGGGCGCCGAGGGTGCAACCGTCATCGTGAATTATGTTAGCAGCCAGAAGGGCGCAGATGCCGTCGTCGCGGCGATCGAAGCCAAGGGTGGCAAGGCCGTCGCTGTACAGGGGGACATGAGCAAGTCCGCCGACGTCATTCGGCTGTTCGAGAAGGTGAAGGCCGATCACGGCAAGCTCGACGTGCTGGTGAACAATGCAGGCCTCGCGGTATTCGAGATGGTCGCCGACCTCACCGAGGACGCTTTTCACAAGCAATTCAATGTCAATGTTCTCGGCTACTTTCTGACGATCCGCGAAGCACTGAAGCTGTTTGGCGATGCCGGCGGCAGCATCATCAATATCAGCTCGATCCTGAGCACCGACCCTTATCTGGCGTCCAGCGTCTACGCGGCAACCAAAGGCGCCGTGGACACCATGACATTCGCACTGGCGCGCGAACTCGGACCACGCAAGATCCGCGTCAACTCGATCCTGCCGGGCCACACCAACACACCCGCCACTGTCGGCGCGTTCGTCGGCGAACTCGGCGAAAAAGTGCTGGCAGGCACGCCGCTCGGCCGTTTCGGCGAACCCGAGGACATCGCGCCGGTCGCGGTCTTCCTGGCGTCGGAAGATTCACACTGGGTTACTGGTGAGTCGCTCCGCGCCGCCGGCGGCGTCCGCGGCGTCGGTTACTGATCGCCTAGCCCTACCCTGCCCGGATCGATCGGCACGGCGTCCGATCGAAAGACCCGACGCCGTACCGGGCGGTGCTGGATCTGGAGCAATA
>SDZE01000565.1 GCA_004173095.1 Bradyrhizobiaceae bacterium | reverse complement strand
CCGTTGCCGCAGCGCGGCTGATCGGCTAAATCATGCGCCGAAGCACCCGTAGCTCAGCTGGATAGAGCGTTGCCCTCCGAAGGCAAAGGTCACACGTTCGAATCGTGTCGGGTGCGCCAGTTGGGTGATTTGGATCCCGCAAGCGCCACCATCAGCCGCTGGTACGGCGATTTCGCATTTCATCCTTACGCATCGGCATCGCGTCGATACGGCCGAAAATATCCTGGGCCGTCAGTGGATTGCCGGAAGCGAAGGCCGTGTTGCCGTCCTTGCCGATCAGAACAATGCGAAACGCGCGGCCATCTGTGGCCAACCGTTTGCGCAACTCGCGGGCCTGCTGTCCATCGCCGATCGCGTCCATCACCACGATATCACGCTCTCGCATGCCGCCGGACGCGGCCTGCAGCAGGCGGCGCTGAGCCTGCAATTGATCGTCCTGTGCGGATGGCGCGACGAGAACGAGAACACGGTTCTTCCAGCGCAGCCCCTCGAGAGAGGCGGCCCCAGCCGGCACGACGGTCGCCAGTGCCGCAACCGCACTCAGGGTGGCGATGCGGCGCATGGCAGCGCGACGGGACAACGGGCTCATCCTGATGATCCTTTTTGCGGACGTCTCGGCGGCGATCCGGCCGGCATCGACGCACATGTCTTGCAAACCGACCCACGCCGCATTTGTTTCATGCGCAGCGTTCCACGAAACAATACGACGCAGCGACGAAACCGTTTTGGTGTTCGACGCCAACGCGCGGAAACCCGGACTGGGTATCGATCCGTCCAACGCCGCAGCGGCTAGCGCTGCACCTTCGGACGGAGACGACCATGCGCATCCTCAGCTTCGTGTTTGCCTTCAGCGTCGGCTTTGCCGCCCCGAGCTTCAACGCGACGGCAGAAAGCGATTTACCGGGCGTCGGCACCTTTCGCTATGCGACGGTGCAGATCGAGCGGACGGACGTGGCGCATCTGACGCTGACGGCGCGCGGCAAGCAGCTCCCCGGCCAGGACGACCAAGCCCGCGACACCACGCGCCTGACGGCACGAAGCTGAGCCAGCGACTGCCTAGCCGGCGTCACGCTGGCCGCCGGTCTCGTGACCGGCGACCTCATCCGACCATTTCCATCCCCCGCCACCCGCGCGCTTGGCGGCGTAGAGGGCGCGATCGACCTGTTCGAGCAGATCGGACGCCGTCGCTTCCGGATGATCCATGGCGCCGGTGACAAGAATGCCGGCACTGGCACCGATCCGGATCGGAATATCGCCGACCTGATAGGACATCGACAGCGCCGCCACCGCCTTGCGCGCCAATGACAGTGCGATCGTTCGGCCGACCTCGCGGGACGGCACGCCGGTGAGCAGCATGAATTCGTCCCCGCCGAACCGGCAGGCCATGCCACCGTCGCCCATGCAAGTGCCGAGGCGGGCGGCGACCTGCCGCAGCAATTCGTCGCCGACATGATGCCCGTGACGATCGTTCACCGCCTTGAAGCCATCGAGATCGATGGCAAGGATGGCGACATATCCGCTGCTGTCCTGCAGTGCGGAGACAAAAGCCGAGCGGTTCGGCAGGCCGGTGAGAAAATCCTGGTTCGCCTATTGCGCCAGCGCATGCTTGGCTTCGAGGCGCTCGATGAAGGCCGTGCTGAGATGGCGCGAGGCCTCGCGTAGCGTCAGCCAGAACAGCAGCAACATGGCGGCGCCGATCGCATAGGACGGTTCCGGCCGCATCGCCGCGCCGACCACGATCGGCGCGAACAGCAAGGCCGCGGTGAGCAGCACGATCCACGGACGGATCGCGGCACGCGACACCATGCCGACGCAGAACGACATCGCCAGACCGAATGCCAGCCAGGCCCCCGGCGCATCGCCGAGCTGCAGCGCCCGGAACGACAGCAGGCCGAGCGCCGTGCCGAAGGCAGCGGCGCCGAAACCATAGGCGCGTTCCCAGCCGACCACGCCGGCATCGGATGCACGCGGCCCGCGTGACGTGTAGAGACGCAGACTTGCTAGCCGCCCCGCCGCGGTCATGAATACGACGATGGAGAGGATCCAATAAACGGCATCGCCACTCATCCAGGCCAGCGATACCCCGCCGATCACCGAGGTGAGACCGATCGCGGCCACCTGGGGCAGCGAAGTATAGAGCAACTCGACGAGTTCGCGGCGGACCTGTGGGCTTGGATCGCGAAAGCTGGACCGGGCGGCATGTTGCATGGCGCGGGACCATGCCACCTCGACGCTGACATCGGGTAAACGGGAGACGAGAAAGTGGCGGTTTACGCACAACAAAAACAATGAGCCTCGCGGCCGGCCTTGCCCGATCGTGCGACAATCGCGATCGACGGTGTTTCACGTTACAATCGCCGCAACGCCTAACCCCTGATCCCCCTGAAAGATCATCGTGCTGCCCTGGAAACTGATCGACACCACCGACGTGCCCGACGGCACCGTGCCGTTGCGGCTGATGCAGCGCGGCCGCGAGTTCACCATCAAGCTCGGCCAGAACGAGTTGATGAGCAGCCGCCTGTTCGGTTCCGAAGAGGCGTTGGCGACGCTGACCTGTTTTCGCCTGGCCGATGTGAAGGCGCCGAAGCTGCTGATCGGCGGCTACGGCATGGGCTTCACGCTGCGCGCCGCGCTCAAGGTGCTCGGGCCGCAAGCAAAAATCACCGTGGTCGAGCTGGTGCCCGCGATCGTCGCCTGGGCCCGCGGGCCGATGGCCGAACTCACCGGCGACAGTCTCGGGGAT
>SDZE01000387.1 GCA_004173095.1 Bradyrhizobiaceae bacterium | reverse complement strand
GAGGCAGCGACACTGCGATTCAACGCCCAGGGCACGGTGTCGGCCAACACCACCTGGAACGCAGATTCCAGCAAGAGCACATTGGGCTCGGTGACGCTCGACCTGCCGAATGGCGGCTCGGTGGATCTGACCGCGGCAGGTGCCATCAAGTCCGGTACCATCGCCGCCTACACCGAATTGCGCGACAAGACATTGGTCGAGGCGCAGAACCAGCTCGATCAATTCGCGGCCTCGATCTCGAGCGCATTGTCGGACACCACGCAGGCTGGCAAAGTATTTCCGGTGCCAACCACGCCGCCAACGACTCCGGCTCCGGGGACGCCCACCGGCTTCACCCTCGACCTGACGGACATGAAGCCCGGCAACGTCATTCACCTGACGTATACGGACACCGCGACGAATACGCAGCATCAGATCTCGCTGATGAACGTGAATGATCCGAGCGTGCTGCCGCTGTCGAATGCAGCGACGGCCGATCCGAACGACAAGGTCATCGGCATCGATTTTTCGCAGGGCATGGCCGGCATCCTGAGCCAGCTCAACGGCGCCTTTGCCGGCGAGGTGAATTTCAGCGGCACCATGGGGGCGCTGAAAGTCGTCAACAATCCCAACTATGCCAACATCAACGCGGCGTCGGTCACCATCACCCAGTCGCCGAATACGTTGAGCAACGGCGCCAAGGAATTGTCGCTGTTCACCGACAATGGCGCAGCCTATAGCGGCGCGATCAGCGCCAGCGGATCGCAGATCACCGGCCTTGCCGGCCGCCTGAGTGTGAATACGGGGCTGATCAACGATCCGACCAAGCTGGTCGTCTACGACACCAACACGCTGGCCGGCGACACCACGCGCTCGTCCTTCATGCTGAACCAGCTCACCAATGCCAGCTTCACCTATGGCGCGCAGGCCGGTGTCGGCAGTGCCAGTTCGCCGTTCAAAGGCAATCTGCTCAGCTTCATGCGGCAGTTCGTCAGCCAGCAGGGCGCGGCGGCCGAGTCTGCCAAACAGCTTGCGGATGGCCAGAACGTGGTGCTGAACACGCTCGACAAGAAGATGGCCGACACCTCCGGCGTCAACATGGACGACGAGATGGCGCATCTGCTGGCGCTGCAGAACGCCTATTCGGCGAATGCGCGCGTGATGTCCACCGTGAACGATTTGTACAAATCCCTGATGCAGGCATTCTGAGGTAGTCATGACGATCAGCGGAATTGGCTCGCGGACATCCTATATCGGCTCCGGCATTCTCGATCTGCGCAGCCAGCTCGATACGCTCACGCAGCAGCTGTCGAGCGGCAAGATCTCGAACACCTATGCCGGGCTCGGCAGCGGGCGCAGCCTGTCGATCGCGCTGCGCAGCCAGCTCTCCACCGTCGCGTCCTATGCGGATACGGCCACCAATCTGAACACGCGCATCGGCGTCGCCAATCTGTCGCTGCAGCGGCTGGTGGCGATCGGTTCGGAAGTGAAGGGCGCCGCGGTCAGCGCCGGCGGCAATTTCGACAATACCGGGCAGACCCCGGGCCAGCGCACCGCGCAGCTCGATTTCGCCGACTCCGTCGATATGCTCAACGCCAAGTCCGGCGATCGCTATCTGTTTTCCGGGCGTGCCACCGACACGGCGCCCGTCGCGCCGTCCGATCAGATCATGAACGGAAACGGTGCGGCGATCGCGGGGCTCAAGCAGGTGATTGCGGAGCGCAGCACCGCCGATCTCGGCGTCAACAACAACGGCCGCGTCGGCGCGGCGCTGGACACGACGATTCCGACAGCGATCCATATCACCGAAGAGGAAGTGACACCGGCACCGCCGCAAAAGGCGCAGCCCTTCGGCATGAAGGTGTCGTCGATCTCCACCACCATCGTCGGCGCCCAGACCACCAATCCCGTGGATCTGCCCGCAACACCGGTCACCTTGCCGCCGACAACGCCGGCCACACCGGTCGCGAAGTCGATGTCGATCGATCTCAACGGCAACGTTCCCAAGGCCGGCGACCAGGTCAAGCTGACCTTCACGATGCCCGACGGCACCCAGGAAGACATCGTGCTGACGGCGTCGGACAAGACGCCGCTGCCGGCGAATTCGTTTGCGATCGGCACGGCGGCGCCGCCGGTGACGGCATCAGAGGCGACGGCTGCAAATCTCAATGCGGCGATCGGTCAGGCGATGACGGATCTCGCCAACGGGCCGATGGTCGCTGCCTCCGCCATCGAGGCCGGCAACAATTTCTTCGACAATCCGCCGCAGCGGATCGGGTCGACGCCGCTCGGTTCGGCAACGACCCTGGTTGACGGCACGGCCAGCAACACCGTGATCTGGTACAACGGCGAGAAAAACGACGTCACGGCCAATGGCGCGGCGCGCGGCTCGGCTGTGTCGCAGATCGACACCTCGATCACGGTGCAATATGGCGCGCGTGCCGACGAGCAGGCGCTGCGCAACCAGTTGCAGACGGTGGCGGTATTCGCGGCCGTGGCCGTTGATCCGAACCAGCTCAGCGATCCCGCTTACGCCAAGAACGCCAATGCGCAGATCGCCGCGCTGAACACGCGCGTGGCGCAAAATCTCGCCAGCGTGCCCGGCCAGCAGACCGTCGAGAACATCCAGGCCGATTTCGCCGGCGCGCAAGCCGCGATCAAATCGACCACCGACCGCCAGGTGCAGACCAAAGCGATGGCGCAGACGATGCTGGACAGTATCGAGGGCATCAACAGTGACGAGGTCGCGACCAAGATCCTGGCGCTGCAGACCGCGCTGCAGGCGTCGTATCAGAC
>SDZE01000435.1 GCA_004173095.1 Bradyrhizobiaceae bacterium | reverse complement strand
GATGCGCGGCCACGGGCACATATACAGACAGACCTGCTCGCGCATCCAGCCGGCGAGGACATAGGTCGTCGCCGTCAGGATCGCGATCCAGATATAGGCGATCTTCGGAGCCTGGAACGTAACCAGCTGCGTCACCAACGTCGGCGCATCGTTGAAATAGAGCACCCAGGCGCCGCCGGTCCACCATGCGATCAAAAGCCAGATCGAATGCTTCAGCGTGAGTTCGACGATGCGCTCCAGACTGATGCCCTTGACGGCGTTCTTCCTGATCCGTTCGCGACGATCGCCTTCGATCAGCCGCTCGACGGCGAAGAACAGATCCGTCCACACGGTTTGCGGACACAGATAGCCGCACCATAGCCGGCCGCCGACGGCGTTCATCAGGAACAGCGTCAGCGCGGCGAGGATCAGCAGCCCGGTGAAGATATAGACTTCCTGCGGCCACAGCTCGATGAAGAAGAAATAGAAGCGGCCATTCGCGATATCGACCAGCACGGCCTGACTCGGAGCGCCCGGCCCGCGATCCCAACGCACGAAGGGCAGGAAATAATAGATGCAGAGACACACCAGCATCAGCGCCCATTTGATGCGCCGGAACGTGCCCGAGACCTTCTGCGGATAGACTTTCTTCTGCGGCGCGTAGAGCGGGCCGTAGTCGAATTCCGGAGGAGGGATTGGTTTATTCATGGTGGTCACTCGCTTCTGCCGAATGACCCTAGACCGCAGCGGGCCGTTTCAATTGATGCAAGTCAAAGCAGCGCCGGCAACCGGCCGCGCGCTGCTATGACTTATTGTCCACCCCCCAGGGCGTGCACATAAACCGTCAGTGCCTTGATCGTCGTCGCATCAAGACGACCGGTCCAGGCCGGCATCACGCCGGCACGCCCGTTGGTGATGGTCGCCACGATCGCGGCGTGATCGGAGCCATACAGCCAGATGCCATCGGTGAGATTCGGCGCCCCCATCTCCGGATTGCCCTTGCCGGCATCGCCGTGACAGGCCGCGCAATTCTCGGCGTAGATCTTCTTGCCGGCGCCGGCGTCGTAGCCTTTTGTCGTGGCAAGTCCGGCCAGCGCGCGCACATAGTTTGCGGCTGTTTCGATTTCCGGCTTCTTCAGGATGCCATCACGACCGAATGCAAGCATGACACCGTCATGGGCTTCAGCATGGCCGGAGCGGGTGCCGAACTTGATCGTCTTTTCGATCTGATCCAGCGAACCGCCCCACAGCCAGTCGTCGTCGTTGAGATTGGGATAGCCGCTGGAGCCGGCCGCCCCCGTGCCGTGACACGGCGCGCAATTGTCGCCGAACACGGTCTTGCCCATGGCGCGGGCCAGCCCCAGCAAGGCGGGATCCTTTTCGATCTCCGCCAGCGTCGCATTGCCCAGCGCAGCCATCTTATCCCCGCGGATCTTGCCGAGATTGGCAAGCTCGGCGCCGAGATCCGCGCGCGACGAATAGCCGATCACGCCTTTCGCGTAACCGGCGGCCAACGGCCAGGACGGGTAGACGACCCAATAGCCCACGGCCCAGATGATGGTGAGATAGAAGGTCCACACCCACCAGCGCGGCAGCGGCGTGTTCAGCTCCTTGATGCCGTCCCAGGAATGCCCCGTGGTGGCCGTCCCGGTCGCGTGGTCGCGTTCTTCGTGATGATCGCTCATGATGGCATCAATCCTCTCGCAGCGGCATCTGCGCCGCAGCGTCGAACGTGGCTTTGTTGCGCGGCCACAGCGCATAGACGACGATGGCGATGAAGATCGCGACGAACACCGGCGTCCAAAGCGAAAGCACGATATTTGAGGCGAAGTTCTCGACGGTCAGAACGGCACGCATGATGGGTCCTCAGCGCAAGTTGGCCTTGTCGTTGTAAAGTTTGAAATCGACGAGCGTGCCGAGCATCTGCAGATACGCGACCAGCGCATCCATTTCGGTCGGCGCCCCCGGCTTGCCGTCGAAATTGCGCGCGACGGCCTTCGGATAACGCTTGGTCAATGCCTCGACATCGCCATTGTCGGGATCGGCCTGCGTCTTCAGATCGGCCATAGCATTGGTGATCTGCTCGTCCGTATAGGGCACACCGACCGCACGATTGGTGCGCAGATGACCACCGATGCTGTCGGAATCGACCGGCGTGTCGGACAGGAACCTGTAGCCCGGCATCACCGATTGCGGCACGACGCTCTGCGGCTTGTTCAGATGCGCGACATGCCACTCGTCGGAATATTTCGCCCCGATGCGCGCCAGATCCGGGCCGGTGCGCTTCGACCCCCATTGGAACGGATGGTCGTACATGCTCTCGGCAGCGAGCGAGTAGTGGCCATAGCGCTCCACTTCGTCACGCAGCGCGCGCACCATCTGCGAATGGCAGAGATAGCAGCCTTCGCGCACATAGACATTGCGGCCCGCCAGCTCGAGCGGCGTATATGGCCGCATCCCCTCCACGGCCTCGACGGTGCTCTTGAGGTAGAACAGCGGCGCGATCTCGACGATGCCGCCGATGGCAATGACGAGCACGATGCCTGCGACCAGGATCATCGAATTCTTCTCGAAGATTTGGTGTCTGCTCCAGAACGACATGTCTGATCCTCACTCCGCAGGCTGCAGCGCGGCGCTGCCGAGCGCGGCGTCGGATGCTTCTTCACCGACACGCACCGTCATCCATAAATTGTAGGCCATGATCAGCGCGCCGATCAGGAACAGCCCGCCGCCCGCTGCACGGATGATGTAGAACGGGTGCATCGCTTCGACGGTCTCGATGAACGAATATTCCAGGAAGCCGAGCGAGGTGTAGGCACGCCACATCAGGCCCTGCAGGATGCCAGACACCCACATCGCCGAGATGTAGAGAACGATTCCGAGCGTCGCGATCCAGAAGTGCCATTCGACCAGCTTGAGGCTGTAGAGCTGCTTGCGATTCCACAGCCACGGCACCAGGCAATACAGCGCGCCGAACGACACGAAGCCGACCCAGCCCAATGCGCCGGAATGGACGTGGCCGATGGTCCAGTCAGTGTAGTGGCTCAGCGAGTTGACGACCTTGATGGACATCAGCGGACCTTCGAAGGTCGCCATGCCATAGAACGCCACCGACACCACCATCATGCGCAGCACGGGATCGGTGCGCAGCTTGTCCCACGCGCCCGACAGCGTCATCAGGCCATTGATCATGCCCCCCCAGGACGGCATCCACAGCATGATGGAGAAGGTCATGCCGAGGGTCTGTGTCCAGTCAGGCAGCGCCGTGTAGTGCAGGTGATGCGGGCCGGCCCAGATGTAAAGAAAGATGATCGCCCAGAAGTGCACGATCGACAGCCGATACGAATAGATCGGCCGCTCGGCACGCTTCGGGATGAAGTAGTACATGATGGCCAGAAAGCCGGCGGTCAGGAAGAAGCCCACGGCGTTGTGGCCATACCACCACTGGAACATGGCATCCTGGACACCGGCCCAGGCAACATAGGACTTGGAGCCGAAGATCGAGACCGGCAATGCCGGATTATTGCCGAGATGCAGCACGGCGATGGTGACGATGAAGGCGAGATAGAACCAGTTGGCGACGAAGATATGCGGCTCCTTGCGCTTCATCAGCGTCGTCAGGAACACCAGCAGATACATCACCCAGACGATGGTGAGCCACAGATCGGCATACCATTCCGGCTCGGCATATTCCTTCGACTGCGTGACACCGAGCAGATAGCCGGTCCCGGCGATGACGATGAACAGATTGTAGCCGAGCACGACGAACCATGGCGACAGATCGCCGGCCAGCCGCACGCGACAGGTCTTCTGCACGACATAGAACGATGTCGCGATCAGCACGTTGCCGCCAAAGGCGAAGATCACCGCCGACGTATGCAGCGGGCGCAGACGGCCGAAACTCGTCCACGGCAGATCGAAATTGAGCGCCGGCCATGCCAGCTGCAGTGCAATCACTAATCCGACCAGAAAGCCCGCGATGCCCCAGAACACGGCAATCACGGACGCGAATTTGATCGGGCCGAAATTGTAGTTCGGGCGACCGTTGATTTCCTGCGGCGGCAGTGCGCCGCGCGCGAAGTAGCGATTGAGGATCACGAACAATGAGGCCAGCGCGGCTGCGCCGAACACGCCGGCGTGAAACGCATAGGCCGCGTCTTCGGCTTTGGCGGAAGCGATGATCGCGAGGAATACGGTGGCGAAGCAAACGGCGGAGAGACCCGACTCTCCAATCGTCATCCACTTCACGTCGTCAGCTTGTCTGATCATGATGAATTTTTCCCCAGCACGCGTCCATCAATCACATCGCCGGTATCGGCATATTGATCGATATCAAAACCACCGCGTTATCCGCAGTTGCCGAGCAGGTCGTCGAGCTTGCCGAGCAGCCGCACGCGCCCCGGCAGGATTTCGATGGCTCCGCGACGCTCCAGTTTGGCGAGGGTGCGGCACACGGTTTCGACGGTGAGCCCGAGATAGTCGGCAATGTCCCTACGGCTCATCGGCAGCGGCAGTGGATCGACGTCCTTGCCGAGACGCGACAGCCGATCGCGCCATTCGCCGAGGAAGCGGGCAAGCTTCTCGTCGGCGGGGCGGCGACCGAGCGAGAACATCTGCTCATAGGAATCGGTGAGATCGCTCGCGACCGAAGCGATCACCGCATGCAGCATGTAAGGGCGGTGGCTGACGAACTGCGCAAAGCTCTCGCGTGCGATTTCCCATACCAGTGCCGGGCCGATGGTGACGGCCGAGATTTCATGGCGTTGCTGTGCGGCGATTTCCAGCGCCGCGCCGGGCAGCGCGAAGCCGACGATCTGGCGCCGGCTATCGCCGATGCCGCGCGACAGGCAGACCACGCCTTCGATCACGCTGAAGCAGCGCGCCGCCGGAGCTCCCTGCGCGAACAGGACTTCATTGGCGCCGCGCGGAACCCGTTCGCCCATCGCCATCAACTGGCGGCGGTCGGCGAGGTTGAGCCGCGACAGAAAGTCGGTGGAAGGTCCCGACGCGGTCGCGTAAAGCATCAAGGTCGAACTGGCCATCGGCTGTGTCATGTCTCCCCCCGGCTGCGCGCGCTCGCGAGAATGTGCGTCATCCTGAGATAGACGGTCGGCAGACGCCGACATTGACGTGCATCAATCGGTGGTTGTCATCGTCGCCGAGGGGCGAGCGCGCGGCCGCCGTGTCCCTCTGCCTCTGCCCTCTGCACTGCCTGCAATGGCAGCATGTTGCCCTGTTGATGGACAACCGGACGCCGGAGTTCTACGGATGGCGTGAATTCCCGGCTTCGGACACATATGAGAGGGTGGAAACCAGAATGGTCGATATTCCGGCCACGACCGTCCATGTGCCGGCGGCTTCAGCCAACCGCACACTGACCGCGATCTCGATCGCGCATTGGGTCAGCCATTTCCATATCTTCGTGCTGCCGATGCTATTCCCCTTCCTCAAGGATCGCCTCGGCGTCAGCTATATCGATCTCGGCTTCGCCCTCACCACCTTCGCCGTGGTGTCCGGCCTGACCCAGGCGCCGATCGGCTTTCTGGTCGATCGCGTCGGCGCGCGCATCATCCTGATCCTCGGCGTCATGCTGGGCGGCTGCGCGCTGGTTACGCTGGGCCTGTTCCTGAGCTATCCGGCGCTGATCATCTGCGCCGGCCTGCTCGGGCTTGCCAACAGCGTCTATCACCCCGCCGACTACGCCATCCTCGCCGCCCATATGGACGAGGCGAAGATGGGCCGCGCTTTCTCGCTCCACACTTTTGCGGGCTTTGTGGGCGGCGCCGTCGCGCCCCCGATGATGGTGGCCTTGCTGGCCTCGATCGGCGGCGCCGGCGCGCTGGTGGTCGCCGGCGGCATCGGCGTCGCCATCGCCTTGATGCTGATCGTGGTCGGCATCCCGGATGCAGGCGCCATGAAGAGCGGCGGCAACGCGCCGGCCGCCCGGGTCAGCGTGATGACGCCCGCAATCCTGATGCTGTTGCTGTTCTTCACGTTGCTTGCGCTCTCGCAGGGCGGCATCAACAGCTTCGGAATCGTGGCGCTGATGAACGGTTACGGCATCACGCTGTCGTCGGCCAACATCGCGCTGACCTCGTTTCTCGGCGCCGGCGCCGCCGGTGTGCTGGCCGGCGGCTGGCTGGCGGATCGCACCCTGCATCACAGCCGCGTGGCCGCCGTGTGTTTCACCATCAATGCCGCCATCATCGGCTTGATCGCGGCCTTCTCGCCGCCGGCGCCGGTGATCATCGCTGCCATGGCGCTCGCCGGGTTCCTCGGCGGCGTCATCACGCCGTCGCGCGACATGCTGGTGCGGCAGGCCGCGCCGCCCGGAGCGGCAGGACGAGCTTTCGGCATCGTCTCCACCGGGTTCAATTTCAGCGGCATCGTCTCGCCGATCATGTTCGGCTGGTTCATGGATCACGCCATGCCGCACTGGGTGTTCGGCGCATCCGCCTGCTTCATGGCCATGACGGTCTTGCTGGCGGTGGTGTCGGAGCGCAAACGCTAACCGGCGGGTTCGGCGGTCGCAGCGATGGCTTGGGCGTGCTACAAGCGCAGTGCATGCTCACTGTTCGTCATCTGACAAAATCCTATCGTTCCGCCCAGGAAGATGTCGCCGTTCTCCGCGGCATCGACCTTGCGGTTGCAGCCGGTGAAAGCGTCGCCCTCACCGGCGAAAGCGGCAGTGGCAAGAGCACGCTGCTGCACCTGATCGCGGGCCTCGACGAGGCCGATGCCGGCGAAATCATGCTGGGCGAGGTGGCGATCACCCGTTTGAAAGATCCCGAGCGCGCCGCGCTCCGCCGCGACCGGCTTGGTCTCGTGTTCCAGCAGTTCAACCTCATTCCGTCGCTGTCCGTTGCCGACAATCTCAGCTTCCAGTCGCGTCTGTCCGGGCGCCACGACCAGGCATGGCAGAACGAACTGATCGACCGGCTCGGTCTTAACGCGCTGTTGAAGCGCTATCCCGAACAGCTCTCCGGCGGCCAGCAACAGCGCGTCGCCATCGGCCGCGCCTTGGCATCGAAACCGGCGCTGCTGCTCGCCGACGAGCCGACCGGCAATCTTGACGAGGACACTGCCGATGAGGTGATGCATCTGGTGCGCGACCTCGTCAGCCGCAGCGGTTGCGGCTTCCTGATGGTGACGCACAGCGCCCGCCTCGCCGCGATGCTGGACCGCCGCGTCCATCTCCGTGCCGGACTGATCGCATGAGGCGCGCGCTGTGGGTCGTTGCCGTGCTGCTGAGCCACTGGCGCCGGCATCCGCTGCAATTCGCCACGCTGATGATCGGCCTGATCGCCGCCACTGCGCTGTGGAGCGGCGTGCAGGCGCTGAACCAGCAGGCACGCACGAGTTACGACCGTGCCGCGGCCGCCTTCGGTGGCACACGCACGCCGATGCTGGTCTCACCGAGCGGCGGTACGTTTGCGCAAAGCCTGTTCGTGGATTTGCGCCGGGCGGGATGGCCGGTGTCGCCGGTGCTCGAAGCGCGCGTGCAGATCGAAGGCCGCAGCGTGCGCCTGCTCGGCATCGAGCCGGTGACGATGCCGCCGGAAGCCAGCGCTGCAGCCGAGATCGGAACCGCCGGCGCGCAGGCCTTCATCGCCCCGCCCGGCCAGGCGCTGATTTCGCGCGAGACGCTGACCGAACTGGGCTTGCGCGACGGCGCCACACCGACGCTCGGCAATGGGCAGCAACTGCCGCCGCTCAAGCTGCAGGCGGCCTTGGCGCCCGGCGTCATCGTGGTCGATATCGGCATTGCGCAGACGCTGCTGGCGATGCCCGATCAATTGACGCGGCTACTGATCGGCCAGGCGAAAGGACCGCGCACCGCGCTCGAGAGCATCACCGGGCAGCAACTTCGTCTTGTGCAGCCGGAGAGCGAGACCGATCTCGAACGCCTCACCGACAGTTTTCACCTCAACCTCACCGCCTTCGGCCTGCTGTCGTTCGTCGTCGGCCTGTTCATTGTCAATTCCGCCATCGGCCTTGGTTTCGAACAGCGGCTGCCGATGCTGCGGACGCTGCGCGCCTGCGGCGTGTCCGCACGGCAGCTGAATGCGGTACTGGTGCTCGAACTCGTCATGATCGCGCTGCTCGCCGGCGCCGTCGGCCTGGTCTGCGGCTACGTCATCGCGGCCCTGCTGCTGCCCGATGTCGCCGCCAGCCTGCGCGGTCTCTATGGCGCACAGATCCCCGGCCAGCTGACGCTGAAACCGGAATGGTGGCTTGCCGGACTCGCCATCTCGGTGATCGGCGCGTTGCTGGCCGCGGCATCCAGCCTGCTCAAAGCCGTGCGTCTGCCTTTGCTCGCCGCGGCGCAGCCATATGCCTGGCAACAGGCGCAACATCGCTGGCTGCGCTTGCAGGGCGGCGGCGCATTGCTCGTCTTCGCCACGGCTGCGCTGGTGCTGTGGTTCGGCGATTCCCTGATCGCCGGCTTTATCGTTCTGGCCGCACTGCTACTCGGCGCCGCACTGGCCCTGCCAGTCTTGCTCGGCCTCGTCCTCGCCGCCGGCGAGCGCAGCACGCGACGGCCGCTGCTGCGCTGGTTCTGGGCCGACACCCGCCTGCAACTGTCCGGCCTGTCGCTGGCCTTGATGGCGCTGCTGCTGGCGCTGGCGGTGAATGTCGGCGTCGGCACCATGGTGGAAAGTTTCAGCCGCACCTTCGTCGGCTGGCTCGACGGGCGATTGTCATCCGAAATCTATCTGAATGCGGCGAGCGAGGCGCAGGCGCGCGAGATCAAGACATGGCTGGCGCAGCGGCCCGATGTGCAGGCCGTGCTGCCCGGCAGTCAGGCCGAGATTCAGTTCGGCGGCGCGCCGGTCCAGATCAACGGTCTGCCCGATCACGCGACCTTCAGGGATCAGTGGCCGCTGCTCGACGCCACGCCCGATGCCTGGGATCGCGTTCGTGGCGGCGATGGCGCATTGGTCAGCGAGCAATTGTCGCGCCGCATGCAGCTCACGCTCGGCCAGAGCGTGACGCTGCCGACGCCGACCGGCCCGTGGACCGTCCAGGTCGCCGCCATCTATGCCGACTACGGCAATCCGAAGGGCCAGTTCACCGTCAATATCGATGCGTTGCTGTCGCATTTTCCCGATAGTCCGCAGACCCGCATGGGCCTGCGCGTGGCGCCGGAAAACATCGCCGTCCTGATGGATGCCATTCGCGCGCGGTTCGGCCTCGATGGCCGCAATCTCGCTGATCAGGCCAGCGTCAAGAAGGAATCACTCGGCATCTTCAACCGCACCTTCGCCGTGACCTCCGCGTTGAACGCCTTCACGCTCGGCGTGGCCGGCGTGGCGCTTCTGACCAGCCTGTTGACGCTGAGCAATTCGCGCCTGCCGCAACTGGCGCCGCTCTGGGCGATCGGCCTGACGCGCCGACAACTGGCCGGCATCGAACTCATGAAGACCATGTGCGTGGCACTGATCACCGCACTGTTGGCGCTGCCGTTGGGATTGCTGGTGGCGTGGTGCCTGATTGCCATCGTCAATGTGAAGGCGTTCGGCTGGCGGCTGCCGTTCCATGTCTTTCCGCTGCAACTGGTCGCGTTGCTCGCCATTGCGCTGCTGGCGGCGCTGGTAGCATCGCTGCTGCCGATCCTGAAGCTCGTGCGAATGCAGCCAGCCGATCTCGTGAGAGTGTTCGCCAATGAGCGCTAGGCTGACACGACGCAGTTTCGTCAGCGGCCTTGCCATCACGGGCCTCGGCGTTCCGCACGCCTGGGCGCAAGGCTTCGCCGGCCTTGGCAGCGATGCCGATGGCTTTGCGCAGGTGGTGCCGGGGCGCGCGTTGTCGTTTCCGGCCGATCACGGACCGCATCCGGCGTTTCGCATCGAATGGTGGTACCTGACCGCCAATCTCACCGACGCTGCCGGCAATGCCTATGGCGCGCAATGGACGCTATTCCGGCAAGCAATGGCACCGGGCACTCAGGACAACGGCTGGGCCACACCGCAGATCTGGATGGGGCATGCGGCCGTGACATCGGCAACGGCGCATCGCTCGGCGGAAACATTCGGTCGCGGCGGCATCGGACAGGCCGGCGTCACCCCGACGCCGTTCCATGCATGGATCGACGCGTGGGAGATGCGCGGCCTCGACGGCTTTTCCGACATGACCGTGGCGCCGCTTCAGATGACCGCATCAGCGGAGAATTTCAATTATCGGCTTCGACTGAATGCGCAGCAGCCTTTGGTGCTGCAAGGCGATGCCGGTTACAGCCGCAAATCGGAGCGCGGGCAAGCGTCCTACTATTACAGCCAGCCTTACTTCACCGCGGCCGGCACGCTTGCGATCGACGGCAACGACATCGCCGTCACCGGCCGCGCATGGATGGACCGTGAATATTCCAGCCAGCCGCTGGCATCGGATCAGACCGGCTGGGACTGGTTCTCGCTGCATCTGCCGGGCAACGAAAAACTGATGCTGTTTCGGCTGCGCCAGAAGGATGGCAGCCACTATTTTGCGGGCAACTGGATTTCGGCGGATGGCCAATCAGTGCCGCTGGCGCCCGATACCATCGCGATGACGCCGCTGGCGACGACGGAGATTGCCGACCGCAAGATTCCGACGGCCTGGCGCATCGCCATCGCCGCGCGCGGACTACATATCGAGACGGCGCCGCTGAATGCACGAAGCTGGATGGCCACGAGTTTTGCCTATTGGGAAGGCCCCGTGACCTTCACCGGCAGCCACAGCGGCGTCGGCTATCTGGAGATGACGGGGTATTAGCCCCGTCGCGATTTGTACGAGATCAAGCATGACAACGATGATCCGCCGAATGAGCATGGCTCACCGTGAAATGGCTGGCGCCATCTCACTTGGCAGGCGCTGCGTGTTTGACGAAATCTCCGCAATGGCGAAAACACATGTGGTCGCCTTCATGGCTTTTGTGGCCGGGCGGGCTTATGCGCGCTTTCGATCAGCTTGATCGCGGCCAGCCTCGCTCGATCAGTTCCGTCGGGCGTCACCGAGATCGCAGCCGCAATCTGCTTGGTCGTCTCATCGTCAGGCTTCGCGCCTGTTCCGGAGCGGGACGGCAGCAATCCGATCTGCGGGTCGAGCACGAGATCAGGGGTGACGCCGGCGCCGTCGAGCGCCGTCCCCTTGGGGCTGTAGATGCGTGCCGTCGTTAAAAGCAGACCGCCTTGTCCACCAGGCAGCGGCAGCAGGGTCTGAATCGTTCCTGCCCCGGCGGTCTTCTGTCCGACCACAAGCGCACGGCCGTGCTCCTGCAACGCAGCTGCGACGATCTCCGCGCCGGCGGCGGTGCGCGCGTCCACGATGACCACGATCGGTTGACCCGAGGTGACGTCCCCCTGCCCGGAGACGAGCCGCCGCGCATTGTTCGGCGTCCTGCCGCTCAGCTTCGCGATCTCGGTTCCGGCCGGCAGCAGCATGCCGCCGATTTGCTCCGCGACATCGAGCAACCCGCCGGCATTGCCACGCAGATCGAGCACAAGGCCTTCGAGTGGCGCCTCCGCGCGGGTGGCGGCCCCATCGAGCGCAGCACGGAGGCCAGCCTGTGTCGTGCTGCTGACTGCACCGATCCTGACCACGGCGACACGACCCTGGGTCTCCCAGCTCAGGGACGGCGGCGCCTGCACCGGCCCGCGCACGGGGCGAAACGTCAACGGCGCTGATGCGCCCGGCCGCGCGATCCCAAGGGCCAGATCTGTGCCGGAGGCACCGCGGAGCAGCCCGACTGCCTCCGCGAGAGGCAATCCTGCGGTTCGTCGGCCGTCGATGGCAGTCAACACGTCGCCGGCCCGGATGCCTGCCTTGTCGCCGGGCCCACCCGGCAGAGGGCGCACCACTGTCAGAGCACCGTCTTTGACGGTCAGCTCGAGCCCAACTGAAGCCGGCGGCGGCTTCAGCTCGGACGGCAGGATCAAGCGGCTCGACTTATCGAGCCGCCATCATGCCGCGCAGGGCGGCCGTGAGCGCGGCATCCCGCTCGGGGCCAGCGCGGAACCGCATGATCTCGCTGATCAGGATATCCGCCTGCGGCTTGAAGCCGATCGCTTTCGCCTCAGCCCGCATGGCTGCGTCGAGCGCACGCTTTTGGGACACGCTCAACTTGCCCATGTCCGCAAGTCCGTTGAGGCCATGCGTGAACAGGGCGGGCATCTCGACCACGTCGACATAATTGTCCGACACCTGCGTGGCGGCTGTCACGATCATGGCCTCGACCCGATTGTCGGACGCGGCCAAGGCCGGCGGGATCGATCCCATGGCTATCGAGACGATCAGTGACGTCAGAAATTTCATGTGCACCTATCCATCGTCTCGGCGGTCATGGATGCCGTATGGCGTGAAGATAGATTTTGTATGACCGACGTGAAGGCGCACGCGTTTTTTTGAGGACCTCTCAACCGTCATTGCGAGGAGCAAAGCGAAGCGGCAATCCTGCGG
>SDZE01000237.1 GCA_004173095.1 Bradyrhizobiaceae bacterium | reverse complement strand
TTTTAGGATGGGTCGCGCGTCAGCGAAACCCGTCATCTGCGAAGCGCGGAATGGACGGTTGCGCTCTACCCCTCCGGTGATTGCATCGCCTCTTTCACCAGGTCTTCCGCCGCTTCCGCGAGCAGCGCGTCGGATGCCTCGCCATAGACCTGCTCGCGACCGATCTCCAGCATCACCGGAACCGCCAGCGGCGAGACGCGATCGAGTTCCCGATGGACGATGCCGCCCTGGATGCGGGTGAGCATGTCGCTCAAGCGTCGGATATCGAGCAGGCCGGTGGCGGCATCGGCGCGCGCGGCACGCAGCAGCAGATGGTCGGGCTGATGCTTGCGCAACACGTCGTAGATCAGGTCGGTCGAGAACAGCACCTGCCGCCGCGACTTCTCCGCATCGGTGAAGCGCGTATGGATCAGCCCGGAGATTACCGCGCAGGTGCGGAACGTGCGTTTCATCAGCGCCGATTCGGCGAGCCAGTCCTCAAGGTCGTCGCCGAGCATGTCGGGATCGAACAGCGCGGCAAGATCGAGCCGACCGTGCTTGATCATATGCGAGACATCGCCCAGCCCCCACACCGCCAGCGCATATTCATTGGCGACGAAGCCAAGTGGCCGTGCCCGCGCGCGCTCGAGCCGCCGCGTCAACAGCATGCCGAGCGTCTGATGCGCGAGGCGGCCCTCGAACGGATAGCAGACGAGATAGAATTTGTTGGCGCGGGGGAATGTCTCCACCATCAATTCGCGCACGCCCGGCACATGCGAGACTCGGGCCTGCAGCGACAGCCATTCGCGCACCTGATAGGGTAAGCCCGCCCATGCGCGCTCGTTGTCGAGTAGTTTTCGCACCCGTTCGGCGAGATAGGTCGAGAGCGGAAACTTGCCGCCCATATAGGATGGCACCTTCGGATCTTTATCGTTGGAGCGCGAGACATAGACCTGGTCCTCGACCAGCGACTCGTAACGCACCACCTCGCCACCAAAGACGAACGTGTCGCCAACAACAAGATTCTCGACGAAGTACTCCTCGATCTGGCCCAGCATGCGGCCACCGCGCGCGATGGCGCCGGTCGCCCCCCTGCCGCCGCCACGCCCGCGCACCAGCCGCACTTTCAGCATCGCATCCTCGACGATGGTGCCGACATTCATGCGATACATCTGGCGCACCTTCTGATTGGTGACGCGCCATTTGTCGGATTTGTCCTGCTTGATGCGCGCGAAGCGCTCATAGGTCTTCAGCGCATAGCCACCGGAGGCGACGAAGTCGACGGTATCGTCGAAATCATTGCGCGCAAGCTCGGAATAGGGCGCGGCCGAGCGAATCTCGTCGTAGAGGTCATCGGCGAGGAACGGCGCGCCGCAGGCGCAGCCGAGCACATGTTGCGCCAGCACGTCGAGTGCGCCGGTGCGCAGCGGCGGCGTGTCCTGCGCATTCTCGGCGACGGCATCGATCGCGGCGTGGCATTCCAGAACTTCAAAGCGATTGGCGGGGACCAGCACGGCGCGCGAGGCGACATCGATGCGGTGATTGGCGCGGCCGATCCGCTGCATGAGGCGCGACGACCCCTTCGGCGCGCCGACATTGACGACAAGATCGACATCGCCCCAGTCGACGCCGAGATCGAGCGAGGAGGTGCAGACCACGCCGCGCAGCTTTCCGGCGGTCATCGCATCCTCGACCCTGCGGCGTTGGCCGACATCGAGCGAGCCGTGATGCAGCGCGATGGCGAGACTGTCGTCGTTCACGCGCCAGAGGTCCTGAAACAGCATCTCGGCCTGACTGCGGGTATTGACGAACACCAGCGTCGTTTTGTTCGCCTTGATGAGATCGTAGATTTCGCCGAGCGCATGCCGCGCGGAATGGCCGGCCCATGGCAGCCGCTCCTTGCTGTCGAGCATTTCGACCACCGGCTCCGCCGCGCCGCCGGCGACCACGATATCGGCCGCGACCTGAATGCCGGGCGGCTGCGGGACCAGAAAGCGCGCCAGCGATTCGGGCTCTGCGACCGTCGCAGAGAGGCCGATGGCGCGCATATCGGGTGCCAGCTTCCAGAGCCGCGCCAATCCGAGCGACAGCAGGTCACCGCGCTTCGATGTCACCAGCGCATGCAACTCGTCCAGAACCACGCGCTTCAGCGATGAAAAGAGAAACGGCGCGTCGTCGGAAGACAGCAGCAACGCCAATTGCTCCGGCGTCGTCAGCAGAATGTCCGGCGGATATTTCCGCTGCCTGGTGCGCCGCGAGCTTGGCGTGTCACCGGTGCGGGTCTCGACCTTGATCGGGAGTTTCATCTCCGCGATCGGCATTTCGAGGTTGCGTGCGATATCGACGGCGAGGGCCTTGAGCGGCGAAATGTAAAGGGTGTGCAGGCCCCTTCCTTCTCCCCGCGTGCGGGGAGAAGGTGGCGCGGACGCAGTCCGCGACGGATGAGGGGGACTCTCCGCAAGTTGCGGCGATTGTGGAGAGGCCTCCTCACCCGGCGCTTGGCGCCGACCTCTCCCCGCAAGCGGGGAGAGGTGCGCAGCGTCGCTCAGTTCCACCAATGTCGGCAGAAATCCCGCCAGCGTCTTGCCGGCGCCGGTCGGTGCGATCAAGCGGGTAAAGGTCTCGGGCAGGAGGTCAGGTTTGCGGGCGGATTTACGCGGTGGCACAGGCCCAACTTAGGCACTCGGACCCGCCATTGCGAGCCGGGGCGAAGGGTGGGCAAAGGCGCGTTTGCGCCGTGCCCACCATTCTTTTCGAGCATAGTGGTGGGCACGCTTCGCTTTGCCCACCACTACGGGTCACTCGGTCATCGGCTTCTCGGAGATATCCCAGTCCTTGCCGTTGAAGATCGAGATATAGAGCGTCTTCATCGGCGTGTAATTGTCCGGCGTGTAGCTATAGGTCACGCCGTCCAGCATATAGGGCGAGTGGAAGCCGGTGAGGTTCTGGGCCTGCTTCAGCACATTGGCGCGGGTGAGATCGTCGCCGCAACGTCGCAAAATTTCACCCATGGCCACGGCCTGGCCATAGCCGGCATAAGCGATGGTGTTGTCCGGATCGACATTGGGGAGATATTTTTTGCGCAGTTCCTCGAAGGCCATCACTTCGGGGTCCTTCTCGAACTGCGGTGTGCCCACCTCCTTCGAATAACGGATCGCGACGATGTCCTTCGCATTCTCGATGCCGGCGGCGTTGAGAATCGAGCGCCCCGTC
>SDZE01000618.1 GCA_004173095.1 Bradyrhizobiaceae bacterium | reverse complement strand
TGTCCCCTTCCCCCTTGCGGGGAAGGGTCAGGGATGGGGGTCACCACGCTCTGGATGACCTGAAGCACCCCCTCGATATTCTCGAAGACCTCATGATTCCAGAACCGAAGCACGCGATAGCCGCGGGCTTCGATATAAGCCGTGCGCCGCGCATCGGCCTCGCTTTGCCAGTCATGCTGGCCGCCATCGAGCTCAATCACGAGCTTCGCCTTCCGACTTGCGAAATCGACGATGAACGGGCCGATCAAGGCCTGACGCCGGAAGTGTGAGCCGGCCAGCGTGATGTCGTGCTTCAGCCGCGGCCAGAGCTTGCGCTCGGCATCAGTGGGATCTCGGCGCATCTCGCGCGCGAAGCTGTGTTGGCGATCGTCCATGCGTGCGCCTCGCAGCAGGCGTCACAGCAATCACGGCCGAGCTACGAGCTCAGCGCAGCGCCTGGAAGCGGCTGTCGAAGGAGTTGCCGGACACGACCGGTGCGGCGCCGGACATCGACGCGCTGGCGGAGGCGGCGGCGGGCTCCGCGACCACCGTCGGCTTCAGCGGCGGACGCGCGGTGGCGACGGCTGTTGCAGGAGCGGGCTTCGCCGCCGGCACCGGCGTCGCCTTGGCAGCGCTGGACGGGGACTTTGCGGCAGCGCTCGGTGCGGGAGCCGGCGTGGATGTCGACGTCGATGTCGATTTGGCTGTCGCGGTCGCCGTGGTGTCTTCGCCCGACATGCCGACCTTCTTGGCGATGTTGCTGAAGAAGCCGCCCGAAGAACCCGACGACGCCGTCGCCACACGCGTGGCGGCTTCGGCCGCGGGCGCCGTCGTGGCAGAGGTTTCGTCCGCGTTCGAGAACATCGAGGCGCCGAATGACGGCGACGCCGTCGCCATGGCAGTGGCCTTCGGTGGATTGACGTGCGGCGGAATGGTGCCCGGCGCGCGCGCGTAAGCGACGCTGGCGCTGCCCGGCAGATCCGGCTCGGACAGGCCGGTGGCGCCTTCCGGAATCTTGGAGGCGAAGATGCGGTTCATGCCGCCATCGATATCCGGACGACGCTGCGCCATCGGCGTGCCCTTGGAGATCAGTTCTGCAACCTTGGCATCGTCATGCTGCTGCTTGGCGCGGACGGCGTCGGCGATCTCGGCCGGCACCTCATAGACCGGGCACTTGGCCGACGCATTGAACATCGCAGGCCGCGTCGGGCTGGCATTCGGCACCACCGGATCGAACACGTAGCGCTGCTCGCAGAACTCGACCTTCGGCTCCTGCTTCGTCACTTCGAAATGATCATAGCCCTGCTTGATCATCTTCCAGAACGGCATGTTCGGATTGTTGCGATGACGCGCCATGTTCACCGGCGTCATGCGGAACGGATAGGCCTGCACCTGGAAACCGCGCTGACCGCCGAAGAAGCTCTCGCGGCCGAACGAATAGATCTCCGAGATCTGCTCGTCGGTCATCGCGTAGCAACCGCGCGACGAGCAATCGCCATGCACCATCAGCTGCGAGCCGGTGCGGCCGAGGGATTTATCGAACGCGTTCGGATAGCCCATGTTGAAGGACAGATAGAACGACGACTGCGGATTCATCTGGCCCGGCGTGATCGTGTAGAAACCTTCCGGTGCCTGGCGATCGCCTTCCTTGATCTTCGGGCCGAGGTCGCCCGACCAGCGGCAGATCGGATAGGTCTTCAGCAGGGCAAACTGGCCTGAGCGAGTCTGCTTCCAGACCTCGAGCTCGGCTTCCTGCTTGAACAGGCGGACCAGCATCGGCGACTGCGGGTCCATGTCCTTGGCGGCCATTTCGGCCAGCATCTTTTCGGGGATCGGCTTGTTGGCCTTGGCATTGCTGGCCAGCGACATCTGCTCACCATTGCAGCCAGCCAACAGCGCACCGGCCGACAAGACGACCGAGGTGAGCAGCACGCGAAGAAGCGAGCGATTGATCAAGGTGAAACTCCGCCGCCGGACTGACCGGCCCCCAAGGAATAAAGACAAATTAGTCCCAATTCCTTCCAAAATATTAGCCTTATGACACCGCAACCGCAACACAACCCAATGTGAGCCGCGGGTTCCCGTCCGGCCATGGTCAACAGAGATTGAAGATGGGACGGCAGGCGAAATTGCGGCGGAGGTAGCGGGGGCGGTGGGGATGGTTAATCGGAGGTGTGAGTGCGCCTGGGGCCCTTCCCCCTCGCTCCGTCCCTCATGGTGAGGAGGCGCGCAGCGCCGTCTCTAACCATGAGTTCGCCAGGCGCGGAGCGTGCCGCCATCCTTCGAGACGCCGCTTTGCGGCTCCTCAGGATGAGGGTGGAGTGGGCGGAGGGCGCCGCCCAGACCCGGGTCTACGCCCGGATCACCGTCTTCAAGTAGTTGTAAGCCTTGATGACTTCGATCAGGCGGTCTTCGGTGGAGCGGTCGCCGCCATTGGCGTCGGGATGGTGCTGCTTGACCAGCGCCTTGTACTTGGCCTTGACGTCGTCGAGGGTCGCCTCGCCGCTGAGACCCATGACCTGCAGCGCCTTGCGCTCGGCATTCATGATCTTGCGCGCTTCGGGCTTCGGCGCTTCGGTCTGGGCGCGGCGGCGTCCGCGACCGAGGCCGTTCATCTCGTCGAACATGGCGAACGGATCGACGGCGCCGTCGAGATCGGCCTCGCCGGTTTTGCCTTTGCCTTTGGTGCCGTTGGCGCCCATTGCCCAAGTCGGACGATGGCCGGTCAGCGCGTCCTTCTGGTATTTGGCGACGGCATCCGGGGCCATGCCCTGGAAGAAGTTATAGCCCTGATTGTATTCGCGGACGTGGTTGAGGCAGAAATGCCAGTAGTCCTTGTCCTGGGCGCGGCCCTTGGGGGCGCGATGCGGACCCTTGTTCTTGCAGTCGGGCCACTCGCACATCACCGAGGCCTCGCGCGCAGCCGCCTGCTGCTTGGCGCTCAGCTTGTTCGGCTTGATGCGGATACTGTCGAAGAATTTGGATGAGTCGATGGGCATGGCTGACTATGACAACGCAACGCAAAAAGCTTCAAGTCTTGACATTCGGATTACCCTCACAGGCGCCCCTGCGCCGCAATCTTTTCGCCGCCCAGGCCGTCATGACCCGACGATTGACCATCCGCGGCCTGAACCGCTAAGCCGATCACCATGACCATGAAAGACAACATCACCACGAAACTGCGCGCGGCGTTCGCGCCGCTGAGCCTGGACGTGACCGACGAGTCACATCTGCATGCCGGTCACATGGGCCATCGCCCCGAGGGTGAAACCCATTTCAGGGTCAATATTGTGTCAGCGGCCTTCGAAGGGAAGAGCCGGATCGACCGCCACCGCA
Organism: Bradyrhizobiaceae bacterium; assembly: GCA_004173095.1. Taxonomy (GTDB): domain Bacteria; phylum Pseudomonadota; class Alphaproteobacteria; order Rhizobiales; family Xanthobacteraceae; genus Tardiphaga. The sequence goes on along the minus strand of SDZE01000618.1, from coordinate 9,159 downwards.
TGATCAACACGCTGCTCGCCGCGGAACTGGCGGGAACGGTGCACGCCCTGGCGGTGAAGGCGCAGACGCCGGGGGAAGTCTCTTAAGCTCTCCCCGGAGGGGGAGAGGTCGATGCCCGTATGCGAAGCATGTGGGTGTCGGGTGAGGGGAGATCTCCTCGCATGCCGAGCCTGCGGAGAGTCCCCCTCATCCGACCCGACTTCGCTGCGCTCGCCGGGCCACCTTCTCCCCGCAAGCGGGGAGAAGGAAACTACTACTTCTTCAGCGCCGTGATCGCTTCCAGCACATTTGGCTTCAGGCCGGCGCCGCCGTTGTCGAGATGCTCGAAGATCTTCTTGCGCATCCGCGGATCCCAGAACTTCTTGATATGCTCGGCGATCCCGGCCACCGCGTGATCGTGACCCTGGCTGGCGAAAAAGTCGCCGATCTGGTTCGCCATGTAGATCAGGCGATCAGGCGTCGATGTGTGTGCGTGGGTGTCCATGCTCTTGCCCCGATGCAGCCGCGGTGACGCGGCCTGAATGCGTGAAAACTTCAAAACCGTCGGATCGCGCGATCGCCGCGAGCGTGATGCCGGCCGCTTCAGCCATGCGGATCGCCAGAGCGGTCGGCGCCGATACCGACACCATCACGGGTGCGCCGATGGCGGCCGTCTTCTGCACCATCTCGACGGAGACGCGGCTGGTCAACAGCACCATGCCCTGACGCGCATCGACCTTCGCCTGCGCCAGTGCGCCCGCCAGCTTGTCCAGCGCATTGTGGCGGCCGACATCCTCGCGCAACGCGACGATGCCCGCGTCCTGTGTCCAGAAGGCTGCCGCATGCACGGCGCGGGTTTCGATATTGATCTTCTGCAGCGGCGCCAGCGCATCCATCGCGGTCATGATCTGATCGAAAGAAAACGCGCCGCCAGGCGCCACCACCGCAGCGGGCTTCACCGCTTCGGTAATGGAGTCGATGCCGCACAATCCGCAACCTGTCGGACCTGCGATCTGCCGGCGCCGTGCGCTGATGCTCTCGGCCTTGTCGGAGGCGAGCCACATGCGGAGTTCGACGCCGTCATCAAACGCGACGGCGTCGAAACTCTCGATCTCGTCGATGCCGGTGACCACGCCTTCGCTCAGGCTGAAGCCGAAAGCGAAATCGCGGAGATCCTGCGGCGAGCCCATCATGACGGCATAGGTGCCGCCATTATAGGTGATCGCCAGCGCCGTCTCTTCCGGCACCGCGCGCAGCCCCGTGCTGACGCCGGAACGGCGCCAGATTTGACGGGGGATCGAGCGAACCGGGTCGTGCATCCCTACTCCGCGGCTTCCACGATATGCGCGGCGATGCGGCGCGACTGACGGGCCTGCTCGTCATACTCCTTCTGCCACTCCGACGGACCGTTGGAGGGCGAGATTTGCACCGCCGTCACCTTGTATTCCGGACAATTGGTCGCCCAGTCCGAGAACTCGGTGGTGATGACGTTGGCCTGCGTGGTCGGGTGATGGAACGTCGTATAGACCACGCCCGGCGCAACGCGCTCGGTGATCAGCGCGCGCAGGCTGGTTTCGCCGGCGCGGCTCTGCAGCTTGACCCAGTCGCCATCGCGGATGCCGCGCAGCTCCGCATCGTGCGGATGCAGTTCGAGGCGATCCTCCTCATGCCAGACCACGTTCTCGGTGCGCCGCGTCTGCGCGCCGACATTGTACTGGCTGAGGATGCGGCCGGTGGTGAGCAGCAGCGGAAAGCGTGGCCCGGTGCGCTCGTCGGTGGCGATGTATTCGGTGAGCATGAACTTGCCCTTGCCGCGCACGAAGCCGTCCATATGCATGATCGGCGTGCCCAGCGGCTGCTTCTCGTTGCACGGCCACTGCACGGAGCCCACTTCCTCGAGCTTGGCATAGGAGACACCGGCGAAGGTCGGCGTCAGCGCCGCGATCTCGTCCATGATCTCCGACGGATGGCTGTAGGTCATCTCGTAGCCGAGCGCCCGAGCGAAACCGAGCGTGACTTCCCAATCCTCAAGACCATTTTTCGGTGCCATCACCTTGCGGACGCGCTGAATGCGGCGTTCGGCATTGGTGAAGGTGCCGTTCTTCTCCAGGAAGGTCGAGCCCGGGAAGAACACATGGGCGTAGTTGGCGGTCTCGTTCAGGAACAGGTCGTGGACGATGACACATTCCATCGCCGACAGCGCCGCCACCACATGCTTGGTGTTGGGATCGGACTGCAGGATGTCTTCGCCCTGCACATAGATGCCCATGAAGGTGCCTTCGACGGCGGCGTCGAACATGTTGGGAATGCGCAGGCCCGGCTCGGGATTGAGCTTGACGTTCCACATCGCTTCGAACTGCTCGCGCACCGCGTCACCGGCAATGTGCCGATAGCCCGGCAGCTCATGCGGGAACGAGCCCATGTCGCAGGAGCCTTGCACGTTGTTCTGGCCGCGCAGCGGATTCACGCCGACGCCCGGACGGCCGATATTGCCGGTGGCCATCGCAAGGTTGGCGATCGCGATGACGGTGGTCGAGCCCTGGCTGTGCTCGGTGACGCCGAGGCCGTAATAGATCGCGCCATTGCCGCCGGTGGCGAACAGCCGGGCTGCCGCGCGCAGCTCCTTCGGATCGACGCCGGTCATGATGGCGGTGGCTTCCGGCGAGTGGTTCGGCTGCGCGACGAAGGCCGCCCAGTCCTCGAACTCGCTCCAGTCGCAACGCTCGCGGATGAAGGCTTCGTCGGCAAGGCCTTCGGTGACGATGACATGCGCCAGCGCGGTGAGCACGGCCACATTGGTGCCGGGCAACAGCGGCAGATGGTGCTGCGCCTCGACATGCGGCGAGCGCACGATGTCGGTGCGGCGCGGATCGATCACGATCAGCTTGGCGCCCTGGCGCAGGCGCTTCTTCAGGCGCGAGCCGAACACCGGATGGCCGTCGGTCGGATTGGCACCGATGATCATGACGACGTCGGTGTCTTCCACCGAGTCGAAATCCTGGGTACCGGCAGAGGTGCCGAAGGTGGTCGAAAGTCCGTAGCCGGTCGGCGAATGGCAGACGCGGGCGCAGGTATCGACATTGTTGTTGCCAAAGCCGCCGCGGATCAGCTTCTGCACCACGAACACTTCTTCATTGGTACAGCGTGACGAGGTGATGCCGCCGATGGAATCGCGGCCATACTTGGCCTGGATGCCCTTGAACTTCTTAGCGGCGAAATTGAACGCCTCGTCCCACGAGACTTCCTGCCACTCGTCGGTGATCTTCTCGCGGATCATCGGGTTGAGGATGCGCTCCTTGTGGTTGGCATAGCCCCAGGCGAAACGGCCCTTGACGCAGGAGTGGCCGCGATTGGCCTTGCCGTCCTTGTACGGCACCATGCGGACCAGCTCTTCGCCGCGCATTTCCGCCTTGAAGGTGCAACCAACGCCGCAATAGGCGCAGGTGGTGACTTTGGAATGCTCGGGCTGGCCGATCTCGATCACGGCCTTCTCGGTCAGCGTCGCGGTCGGGCAGGCCTGCACGCAGGCGCCGCAGGACACGCATTCCGAGCCGAGGAAGCTCTCGTTCATGCCGGGCGATACGCGGCTTTCGAAGCCGCGGCCCGAGATCGTCAGCGCGAAGGTGCCCTGCACTTCCTCGCAGGCGCGGACGCAGCGCGAGCAGACGATGCACTTCGAGGGATCGTAGGTGAAGTACGGATTGCTCTCGTCCTTCGCCATCCAGTGATCGTTCTCGCAGGATTCCGGCGAGTGATGGGTGTGCTTGGCACCGGTCTTGGCGAACACATGGTTCTCGCCGTCATAGCCGTAGCGCACGTCGCGCAGGCCGACCGCACCAGCCATATCCTGCAATTCGCAATCGCCATTGGCGGCGCAGGTCAGGCAGTCGAGCGGGTGGTCGGAGATATAGAGCTCCATCACACCCTTGCGCAGCTTGGCCAGCCGCTCGTTCTGGGTGTGAACGACGAGGCCTTCCATGGCCGGCGTGGTGCACGAGGCCGGCGTTCCCGCGCGGCCCTCGATCTCGACGAGACAGAGACGGCAGGAGCCGAACGCATCCACCATGTCGGTGGCGCAGAGTTTCGGGATCTGCGTGCCCATTTCCATGGCGGCGCGCATGATCGAGGTGCCCTCGGGCACCGACACGCTCTGCCCGTCGATGGTCAGCGTGACCATCTTCTCGGACTTCGACCGCGGTGTACCAAAATCGATTTCGTGAACGAGCGACATGAGGTTGCTCCTTTACTCTGCGGCCTGAAGGCGCGACGGCGCCGGGCCGAAATCCTCGGGGAAGTGCTTCAGCGCGCTCATGACCGGATATGGCGTAAAGCCGCCCAGCGCGCAGAGCGAGCCGAACTTCATGGTGTTGGAGAGATCCTGCAGCACCAGCAGGTTATCGGCGACCTGTTCGCCGCGGCGGATCTTGTCGATGGTCTCGACGCCGCGCGTCGAGCCGATGCGGCACGGCGTGCACTTGCCGCAGGATTCGACGGCGCAGAATTCCATCGCGAAGCGCGCCATCTTCGACATGTCGACGCTGTCGTCAAAAATCGTGATGCCGCCGTGGCCGATCAGGCCGTCGCGCTTGGCGAATGCCTCGTAGTCGAACGGCGTGTCGAACATCGAAGGCGGGAAATACGCCCCGAGCGGACCGCCGACCTGCACCGCGCGGACAGGTTTGCCGGTGAAGGTGCCGCCGGCGATGTCGTCGACGAGTTCGCCGAGCGTGATGCCGAACGCGACCTCGAACAACCCGCCGAACTTCACGTTGCCCGCAAGCTGGATCGGCATCGTGCCGCGCGAGCGGCCCATGCCGTAATCCGCATAGGCCTGCGCGCCGTTGTCGAGGATGAACGGGATCGCTGCGAAGGACAGCACGTTGTTGATCACGGTCGGCTTGCCGAACAGGCCCTTATGCGCCGGCAGCGGCGGCTTGGCGCGGACGATGCCGCGACGGCCTTCGAGCGACTCCAGCAGCGAGGTTTCCTCGCCGCACACATAGGCGCCGGCGCCGACGCGGACTTCGAGATCGAACGAACGGCCGGAGCCCTTGATGTCGGCGCCGAGCCAGCCGGCCCGCATCGCGGCCTTGATGCCCTCTTCTATCGCGATGATGGCGTGAGGATATTCCGAACGGATATAGATGTAGCCCTTGGTGGCGCCCACTGCGATGCCGGCAATGGTCATGCCCTCGATCACCACGAAGGGATCGCCTTCCATGATCATGCGGTCGGCAAAGGTGCCGCTGTCGCCCTCGTCCGCATTGCAGACGATGAATTTGCGATCGGCCTGGGCGTCGGCAACGGTCTTCCACTTGATGCCGGTCGGAAATCCGGCGCCGCCGCGGCCGCGCAGGCCCGAGGTGGTGACGTCGGCGACGATGCCGGCGCTGTCCATCGACAATGCGCGGGTGAGCCCCTTGTAGCCGTCATGGGCGATATAGTCCTCGACCGAGCGCGGATCGACGATGCCGCAACGGACGAAGGTGAGACGGGTCTGCTTCTTGAGCCAAGTGATGTCATCGGCAATGCCGAGGCGCAGATCGTGCGGGCCATCGGCGACCATCGCGTCGAGTACCGAGGCGACGTCCTTGTCCTCGACGGGACCGAAGGCGACGCGGCCGTTCGGCGTCACGACTTCGACCATCGGCTCCAGCCACAGCAGGCCGCGCGACCCGTTGCGAACGATTTCGATATCGAGCTTGCGCTGCGCGGCCTGTGCTTCAAAGGCAGCGACGAGTTCGTCGGCACCGACACAGACGGCTGCAGCATCGCGCGGGATGTAAATCTTCAGCGTCATCGTCGTGCCTCCGCAACCAGCGCATCCATGCGTCGCTCATCGAGGCGACCGACGATACGGCCATCGAGCATCGCCGACGGCGCGGTGGCGCACAGGCCGAGGCAGTAGATCGGCTCCAGCGTGACGCGATCGTCAGCCGTGGTGTGGCCGAGCTTGACGCCGAGCTGCTGCTCGGCACGCGCCGTCAGCGCATCGCCGCCGGCGGCCTGGCAGGCTTCGGCACGACAGATTTTCAGCACGTGCTTGCCGGCCGGCTCGTGGCGGAAGTCGTGATAGAAGGTGAAGACGCCGTGGACTTCCGCGCGTGACAGATTGCGCGCCTCGGCGATCATCGGAATCGCAGGTTCAGGGACATAGCCGAATGCGTCCTGGATGGCGTGCAGGGTCACGATCACCCCGCCTTCGATATGCGCATGGGCTGCGATGATCTCGGTGCAGCGCGCGGCGCTCCATGGTTCGTAAGCAGCGTTCATCCCGGTTACTCGATCGCGTTTATGACTGGTAACGCGATCTGAATTGGAATCGATCCAAAGATCAATAAAGCTGTCTCATGCTGCGATACGGAAAAGGCATCAAACGATTGGCAGGACTTGCCATTTTGACGCAGGCCCGACGCCGTCCCGCCGCATTTGCGCAACGCCGCAGGACGGATCAGCTTTCCAGCGAGGGCGCAACTTCGCGGGCGACCTGCACCAGAGCCGCCACCAGCGGCGTCATCGGATCGCGCTGCGGCACCACCAGACCGACGCCATAATTCACGACGGGATCGATGATCGGGATCATGCGGACAGAGCCGCTGGCGGTGAGGCCCAGTGTTTCCGCCAGCTTGGCCGGCATCACGCTGGCCCAGCGGCCGGTTTTGACATGGGTGTAGAGCACGATGATCGAATTGGAGGTCAGCGTCGGCCGCGCCTCGGCGCCGACCGATTTCAGCGCCCGGTCAATGATCCGGCGGTTCTGCATATCCGGCGTCAGCAGGCAGAGCGGCACCTGGCCGACTTCGGCCCAGGTCACCTGCTTGCGGTCGCCAAACATGCCGTCCGGCGAGGTCAACAGGCGGTAGCTCTCCTTGTAGAGCGGGATCGAGCGCACTTTTCCGAGCGGTTCGTTCTCGATGTAAGTGAGCCCGGCGTCGACCTCGAGATTTTCAAGCAATCCGAGCACCGCAGCGGAGGTGCAGGACACGATGCGGAACCGGACGTCGGGATGTCGCGCCCGGAACGGCGTGGTCAGTGACGCTACCATGCCCAGCACGGTCGGGATGGCGGCGATGCGGATCTCGCCGGACAGGCTGTCCTTGAGGCCGTTGATCTCCTGCTTCATCGCACGGGTATCGCCGACGATGCGGCGGGCCCAGTCGAGTGCGCGTTCGCCTTCCGGTGTGAAGCCCTGAAAGCGCGAGCCGCGCTGCACCAGCATCACACCGAGCATGTCCTCGAGCTGCTTGAGGCTGGTGGACATGGTCGGCTGCGTGACGCCGCACGCCTCCGCTGCGCGTCCGAAATGGCGCTCTTTGGCCAGCGACAGCAACAATTCGAGCTTATCGATCAACGGCGTCTCGCTCCGGCCATATCACCGGCCATGTGATGGGGAGGTCCGGCTCGCCATGGCGGCGCGGCTGAATGATGCCCGTCCTCGCGCATCAACATAGGGCGCTGCGTGCGCCAGCCGCAACCCGCTCCAGGCGGAGCTGTGATCCAGGCCTCACACAGCATTGCGGCCCGACCGGGGATGGCCGAGCCGCAATGAGGATGGGATTTGGGGATTCAATTGCGGGCGCCATCGGATCATTCGATCGCAGGCGCCGAAAAAATCTCAACCGAGCGGGCTGATCTGCTCTTCAGTCACCACGCGCTCGACATTGTCAGCCTTGCTGCGAATGCGATAGCGGGCGCGGCCATCGGCTTCGATCGGCAAGCGACCGGTGATGGTGTAGATCGCGCGTTCTCTGGCGCCGGTGCGGCCCTGCGGGCCCTGCAGTTGATGGTGGACGTCGTCGTTGATTGCGTAGTTATGCGCCATAATTCATACTCTCCACGATGTGCGCTTTTTAGCCACAACTCATCCAAAAATCAAGAATTCATGAGCAATTTCGGCCAGATAGCGGGGCAGTACTGCTATGCACGGGGTAACCACGCTGGATGATCGCAAGCCGATTGCGAGCCAAACGAGCGCCCGTGCCAGTCGCGCGAGCAGCAATTCTGTTGCGTTTTGAGGGGCTTGGCCGAATCGGCAAGCGCCTGCCACATTCGAACAAACGTTTAACAGACGGTTAACGGCGGCCTCACAAAAGCCCGGTCACGGCCATCAAGCGCTGTCGCCGAACCAGGTTCCCGAGCGCCGGAAAACCGAAAAGCCACCGACGGGGCATCGTCGGTGGCTTCGGAGGTCTCATAAAGTTCGCGTGTCTTCGAAAAGACAGGGCCGAGAAATCATCACGGCTGCGCCCGAAAAGATTACATGACCGAGATCGTTGAGCGCAATACCTGATTTACTCAGGCATTACGGTTTGTTGTCGCGCGTCAGGACGGCACGGTGACATGCTGCGGCGCAAGGCCGGCAAGGCGCCTGGCGTGCATCATGCGGAATGCCGTTTCGAGATCGCGGGCGCTGCGGGCCGTGTCGAACAGCGGCGCCGATCGCCGATTTTGCTCCAGTTTCTCCCGCAGCGCCGCCAGTTGCAGTGGCGCACGCGCAAGCGTGAGGGCGCGCTGCTCGAACTCCGCGCGATTACGGCAGATCAGTTCGGGGAGACCGAGCGCATGGAGAAGGCTCGCAGCCACGCGCCCCGCGAAGGTCGTCCCTTCACAGGTCAGCAATGGCAGCCCCGCCCATAGCGCGTCACTGGCGGTGGTGTGCGCGTTGTAGGGCAGCGTATCCAGGAACAGGTCGGCGCAGCGATGCCGTGCCAGATGCTCGGCGGGTGGCAGCCGTTTGGCGAAAACGAGCCTGGCGGGATCGACGCCGCGCGCCTCAGCCGCGCGGCGCAGATTGCCGACCGCAGCTTCACTGTCGTCAAGCAACCAGAGAACGCTGGCCTCGACGGCCGTAAGGATGTTCATCCAGCCGTCGAACACGGCTGGCGTGATCTTGTAGGCATTGTTGAAGCAGCAGAACACAAAGCCGTCGCGCGGAAGGCCGCAGTCATCGCGCGTCGGTGCGTGCGCAGCGATGGCACGGCGATCATCGTTGGGCTGATAGCAATGCGGAAGCCATGCGACCTTCTCAGTGTAGAAGCGGCGATGGTCGGCCGGCAGCACATGCTGATCGGCAACGATATAATCCATGAAGGAAGCACCCAGCGTGCCGGGAAAGCCGAGATAATTCACCTGCACCGGCGCTGCACGGCGCGCGAACACGCCATTGCGCTGGCCACCGAA
>SDZE01000012.1 GCA_004173095.1 Bradyrhizobiaceae bacterium | reverse complement strand
TAGGCAGAGCCGAAGAAATGACAACTGAAAAGCCCCTGCGGGGGCTTTTTTTGTTGGACAGTACTGCCTCCGCCGTCATGGCTAGCGGAGCGAAGCAATCCAGACGCCACGAACAACGACTGGATCGCTTTGTCGCATAAGACCTTCGCGCCATGACCGCGGGGAGGGCGGATGCGATCCGCATTTGCGTTGTCATCTTCTCGACGCCAAAATGCGCTCAACCGATCACCCCACACACTTCCGGAGGACACCATGGGCTCATCCATCACTTTCAAGCGGCCGGACGGCAAAGACGCCAATGGCTATCTCGCCAAAGCCGGTCGCGCCAATGCACCTGGCGTGGTCATGATCCAGGAATGGTGGGGGCTGTCGGATCAGATCAAGGGCCTCGCCGATCGTCTCGCGCAGGAGGGCTTCGACGTGCTGGCGCCCGATCTCTATGACGGGGTCGTCGTGCCCTATCACGACACCGAGGCGGCCAATAAGGAAATGAATTCGCTCGATTTCATGGACGCTACCACCCAGACCGTGCGCGGCGCGGTGCAGTACCTGGCCAAGGACGGCGCCAAGGTCGGTCTTACCGGCTTCTGCCTCGGCGGTGCGGTGACGGTCATCGGTGCCACCAAGATTCCCGAGCTGAGCGCTGCCGTTGCCTTCTACGGCATTCCGCCGGAGCAGGCCGCCAAGCCGGCTGATGTGCAGGTGCCGCTGCAGGGCCACTTCGCCAATCGCGACGACTGGTGCACGCCGGAAGTGGTCGATAACTTCGAAAAGGGCCTCAAGGCCGCCGGCAAGAGCGCGGAGTTTTTCCGCTATGACGCCGACCACGCCTTCGTCAACGAACAGCGCGCCGAAGTGCATGATCTCGACGCCGCCAAGCTGGCCTGGAGCCGGGCAACGGCGTTCTTCAAGCAGCATTTGGGGTGAACTTCACGATCTCCGATCTGCGCGAGCAGCCTCACTTCGTCGATGCGGTCGCCGATCGCATCTGGCAGGCATGGTGGGCGCACAAAGGAGTCCCGCTCAGCTATATTCGGAGCCGGCTGAACGACAACCTGAACACCGACGCGATCCCCTTCGCGTTGGTGGCGCATGACGGTCCGACGTTCCTGGGCACCTCGTCGGTGATTCCCCACGATCTCGAAGATCTGCCGGACTACACGCCCTGGGTTGCGGCGGTGTGGGTCGAGCCCGAGCACCGCACACGGCAGATCGGGCGGTGCCTGGTGGCCCGTGCCGTGGCGGACAGTTTCGCGCTCGGCATCCCCCGCATCTATCTCTGCGCGCCGCCGCTGCGCCGTAATTTCTACCTGCGTCAGGGTTGGCAGCCAGTCCGTGAGAATGTCGGCACGCGGGGCGTGACGGTGTTTGTCCGAAAACAATCCGCGGAATCCTCATCTTGACGCCGCCGATTTCTCGTGGCTCATTGCAACCCATGAGCACCCCTGTCCGCAACTCCCGTCGTTGGTGGCGCACCTCCTGAAGAGGTGGTCGGTGCGATTTTCTTGATTTCAATCGTCGAAGGCCGCCATCGCAGTAAGCGACGGCTTTCGGTTTGTCTCAGCCTCGTTTCTCCTGTGTGGCGCCTCCGGCTTCGTTTCCGTAAGAGGACCCCATGAACAGGACGATTTTTTCTCTCCCTGCTGAAAGCACTTACAAGACCGGCGGCGGACTGACGGTCACGCGCCGCGCCGAGATGTTCAGCGGCGGCACGGCGCTCGACGATCTCATCACCCGCCTCGATCATCACCGCGGCGTGGTGCTGTCATCGGGCACCACGGTGCCCGGTCGCTATGAGAGCTTCGATCTCGGATTCTCCGATCCGCCGCTGCTCTTGGAAACCACCGGCACGGATTTCGCCATCACCGCGCTCAACAAGCGTGGGCAGGTGCTGATCGCCTTCATCGCCGAGACGCTGAGCGATCCCTGCGTAGTAATGGACGCGCGCACCATGGCCAGGCTCAAGGGCCATATCGTGCGCGGCGAGGCGCCGGTGGAGGAAGACCAGCGCACTCGCCGCGCCAGCGTGATGTCGCTGGTCCGCGATCTCGTCGCGCAGTTGTTCTCGTCCGCCGATCCCATGCTCGGCCTGTTCGGCGCCTTCGCTTACGATCTCGTCTTCCAGGTCGAGGACCTCAAGCAGAAACGCGCGCGAGAGGCCGATCAGCGCGACATCGTACTCTATATTCCGGATCGCCTGCTCGCCTATGATCGCGCCACCGGCCGCGGCGTGGTGCTGACTTATGACTTCAGCTTCAAGGAGCGCTCGACCGAAGGTCTGCCGCGCGAGACGCCGGAAAGCGGCTACAGCAAATCGCCGCGCCAGGGCTTCGCCGATCATGCCCCTGGTGAATATCAGGAGACCGTCGAGAAAGCGCGCGCGGCCTTCGCCCGTGGCGATCTGTTCGAGGCCGTGCCGGGCCAGTTGTTCGCCGAACCCTGCGATCGTTCGCCCGCCGAAGTGTTCCAGCGCCTCTGCATCATCAATCCATCGCCCTATGGCGCGCTGATGAATCTCGGCGACGGCGAATTCCTCGTGTCGGCTTCGCCGGAAATGTTCGTGCGCTCCGACGGCCGCCGGGTCGAGACCTGTCCGATCTCGGGCACCATCGCGCGCGGGATCGATGCCATCGGCGATGCGGAGCAGATCAGGCAACTGCTGAATTCGGAGAAAGACGAATTCGAGCTCAACATGTGCACCGATGTCGATCGCAACGACAAGGCGCGCGTCTGCGTGCCCGGCACCATTAAGGTGCTCGCGCGCCGGCAGATCGAGACCTACTCGAAGCTGTTCCACACCGTCGATCACGTCGAGGGCATGCTGCGGCCGGGTTTTGACGCGCTCGATGCATTTCTCACCCACGCCTGGGCGGTCACCGTCACCGGCGCGCCGAAGCTTTGGGCGATGCAGTTCGTCGAGGACAATGAGCGCTCATCGCGGCGCTGGTATGCCGGCGCCATCGGTGTGGTCGGCTTCGACGGCACCATCAATACCGGCATCACCATCCGCACCATCCGCATGAAGGATGGCCTGGCCGAAGTTCGCGTCGGCGCAACATTGCTGTTCGATTCGGACCCGGTGGCCGAAGAGAAAGAGTGCCAGACCAAGGCCGCTGCGCTGTTTCAGGCGCTGCGCGGCGATCCGCCGAAGAAGCTCTCGGCCTTCGCGCCGGACGCCCGCGGCTCCGGCAAGAAGGTGCTGCTTATCGATCATGAGGACAGCTTTGTGCACATGTTGGCGGATTACTTTCGCCAGGTCGGCGCCGACGTCCGCGTGATCAGGCATGTCCACGCGCAGGCGGTGCTGAACCGCGATAATTTCGATCTATTGGTGCTGTCGCCCGGTCCTGGTCGTCCTGCCGATTTCGGCATCGCCAGGACCATCGACACCGCGCTCGGCAAAAACCTGCCGGTGTTTGGCGTTTGCCTCGGCGTCCAGGCCATCGGCGAATATTTCGGTGGCCAGCTCGGGCAGCTGGCACAGCCTGCCCATGGTCGGCCGTCGCGGGTGCAGGTCAAAGGCGGACAGCTGATGCATGGCCTGCCCAACGAGGTGACCATCGGCCGCTATCACTCGCTGTTCGTCGAGATGAGCGACATGCCGGAGGCGCTCGCGGTCACGGCCACCACCGAGGACGGCATCGCCATGGCCATCGAGCACAAGACGCTGCCGGTGGGCGGCGTGCAATTCCACCCGGAATCGCTGATGTCGCTGGGCGGTGAAGTCGGATTGCGTATTGTTGAAAATGCGTTCCGGCTGGGCCACAAGGCGGAGCCATAGGCGAACGCCCGTGGCGGGCATTCCGGCGTTGCTTGTGGCATCGGGATTGCTTCGCTAGGTTCCTGCCGCCTGCCCAATTCGACTGACACAGAGATCCTGATGACCCCCGAACTCGCTCACGACCTCAAGGCTTCCGTCCGCACCATTCCGGATTATCCGAAGCCAGGGATCCTGTTTCGCGACATCACCACCTTGCTGGGCGATGCCCGTTCGTTCCGCCGGGCGGTGGACGAATTGGTGCAGCCATGGGCGGGGCTGAAGATCGACAAGGTCGCCGGTATGGAAGCCCGCGGCTTCATCATCGGCGGTGCGGTGGCGCATCAGCTGTCGGCCGGCTTCGTGCCGATCCGCAAGAAGGGCAAGCTGCCGCACACCAAGGTCACCATTGCCTATTCGCTGGAATACGGCATCGACGAGATGGAAGTGCACGCCGATGCCATCCAGCCCGGCGAACGCGTCATCCTGGTCGACGACCTCATCGCCACCGGCGGCACTGCAGAGGGCGCGGTCAAGCTGATGCGCCAGATCGGCGCCGATGTCGTGGCGGCCTGTTTCATCATCGATCTCCCGGATCTCGGCGGCGCTGCCAAGCTGCGCGCGATGGATGTGCCGGTCCGAACCTTGATGACGTTCGACGGGCATTGAAATCACATCAACAGCAAGCCGAGCTCGATCTCGCGGAACGCAAAATAGTTTCTGCGGATCCACTGATGCAGTTCGGTCGTTGAATCCTGTTCCCCGCGCAGGTAGCCGGTGAACGAGAAATTCAGCCGATCGACATAGGTTTTCAGGAACGGGGGCAGCGCTGCGATATGCAGCAGCTTGCCCTGGCTCAGCGCCGGCGGAATTTCTCCGCGCAACACCTGTTCGTTGTCGATGACATAAAGCGAGCGCTGCGGATATTGTTGCTGCAGCGTCTCATAGGCGCGCAGTGACGCACGGTCGCTGTCGCCCATGAACAGCACGATCGGCGCCACGCCGCGCCGCACGGCTTCCTTGGCGAAGCCGATCTCCGCCGTCATCCGGAAGAATTCGTCGAAGGCGTGATAGCCGAGGTCGATGACCTTCGCGATCTCGTCATGAACGATCAGCCGGTCCATCAGCCCCATCTTGCCGAAGGTGTCATCGACATCGGCGGTCTCGGTCAGACCGGGCAGGAAGTCGAGCAGGGACGGTTCCTTCAGGCTGATGTCGAAAGCGGTGACGTCGCCCCGCTGCAGCTTGAGAAATTCTGTGAGCAGACGCGCCAGCAGCGTCTTGCCGACCTGCGGACGTGTCGAGCAGATGATGTAGACAGGCGTGCGCGGCATCAGGTGAGTATATCGTTTGGTTTCCTTCTCCCCGCACGCGGGGAGAAGGTGGCCCGGGCTTGCGGAGCAAGTTCGGGCCGGATGAGGGGGACTCTCCGCGAACTCGGAGCAGGTGGAGAGTCCTCCTCACCCGTTCTTCACATGCTTCGCATGCGAAGAACAACCTCTCCCCGCAAGCGGGGCGAGGTTGCCTGCTTACTGCTCGCCTGGTGTGCGGGCGCTAGGCTTGTCGTGCACGATATCGGTCAGCTTGATGCGATCGAATTCGCTCCAGACATTGGCCAGCCAATGCCGCACATAGCCGCGCAGCACGAAAGAGTAATTGGCAGCCTCGTCGTTCGGGCCCTTGTTGGCGACGAATTTCAGGAATGGCACATGGGAGACTTCGACCTGCTCATAAGCCATCTCGTTAAGCTTCGGGATCGTGATCTCGGTGGCGCCCTTGATCTTGTGGAAATACGAGTTGTAGGTCGCCTGATCCCATTCGAAGAAGCTGGTATTGTTGATGAAGTTCTTCACCAGGAAATACTTGGCGCCGTCCATGAAGGCGGTGGTCTCGGCGATTTCGTCCAGCGAGGCGATCGAGGGACCAAGGATATGGAACACCGCAAAGGTGATCTGGCCCGACTTCGCCGCATCGAGGAAGCCGATGTCGCGCAGCGAGGCGAGGGCCGGGGACAACAGGCCTGCGCGGACGTCGATCACGGTAACGGAAGGCGCAGCGGTGTTCAGCGTGTCGAATATCTTCATCTGGTCCGAGGTGGTCGTCATATCGACGATCTCGGTGATGTCGGGGTGGAAACGCTTCAGTGTTCCGCGTGGTGATTCGGTGTCGAAGGCGCGGGTGGCGACATTGTTGGCGCTGAAATAATCCAGAACGGTGCGCGACACCGTGGTCTTGCCGACCCCGCCTTTGTCCGCGCCGACGACGATCACTGCTGGCTTCGCCATGAAATTCCCTTAACTTCGACCTGATCCCCAAGGCACGAGCATGCACGAGCGAGACTCGTGCAAAACGCTTTGTAGCCCATGCCTGCCTTGGGCGCGAACATGGCAGAAAGATGGGATATTTCAATCGCCAGTTCACGGCAGATGATCGGAATCATTGGGGATTTACCGGACGGCGGCGTGTTGGAGCCGTTTGCCCCTCGGGCCGTCGGTTGGCATTCCCGTGATTTCGCCGGGGCTGGCATCCCGCTTGGCGCACAGGCTCGTTACCCGTAGCACCTGCGGTCTTCAACAGTGCTGCGATCCCTCGCGGCGACGGCTGGATCCTGGTTCGGATCTTGCCAAAACCCTGATCAGGGCGGAGCATCGCTGCAACGCTCCAATCACGGAAGCACACATCGGCCGGTTGTGTAGAACGGTCGAATCCGGAATGCGCGCAGTTCAGTGTACGACGTGGATGCGATTTGATTTAAGTCAAATCGGGTCCGGGCGACCGTGGCTAAGCTTGCACCGGGTATATTGGGGCAGATTGATGCTGAAGCAGCCGACGCAAAGACAGCCGACCTTTGCCGACCTGTTTACGCCCAAGCTCGTTACCGTCCTGCGTGAGGGCTATACGCGCGCTAATCTCCGCGCCGACATCGTTTCCGGGCTGACCGTGGCCATCGTCGCGCTGCCGCTGTCGATGGCCATCGCGATCGCTTCGGGGACGTCGCCGGATCGCGGGTTGGTGACAGCGGTCATCGGCGGTTTTCTGGTGTCGGCGCTGGGCGGAAGCCGTTTCCAGATCGGCGGGCCGGCTGGAGCGTTCATCGTTCTCGTGGCCGCCACGGTGGAGCGCCACGGCATCGAAGGGCTGATCCTCGCCACTCTGATGTCCGGCGTCATTCTGATGGCGGCGGGTTTCCTGCGGTTCGGGACCTATATCAAATTCATCCCCTATCCGGTGACGGTCGGTTTCACTGCCGGCATTGCCGTCATCATCTTCGCCAGCCAGATCAAGGATCTGCTGGGTCTGGTGCTGCCCGGCAAGGAGCCGGGTGAGTTGCTGCCGAAGCTGCACGCGCTAGGCCTTGCTTTGCCCACCATCAATGTCGCGGCCGTCGGCATTACCCTGGCAAGCCTGGCCATCATCCTGGTGTTGCGCCGGCTGCGGCCGGCCTGGCCGGCTATTCTGATCGCCGTCGTCGTCAGCGCCATTGCGGTCGCGGCGCTGCGCCTGCCGGTCGAGACGATCGGGACGCGCTTCGGAGGTATCCCGCAATCGTTTCCGCTGCCATCGTGGCCGGCCATGTCGCCCGGCCTGGCATGGGCGGTGCTGCCTGACGCCATCGCCTTTGCGCTGCTGGGCGCCATCGAGTCGCTATTGTCGGCGGTGGTCGCCGACGGCATGACGGGGCGGCGACATCGATCGAATTGCGAGCTGGTCGCACAGGGGGCCGCCAATATCGGCACCGCTATGTTCGGCGGCATCTGTGTCACCGGCACCATCGCGCGTACCGCCACCAATGTGCGCGCCGGCGCCCATGGCCCGATTTCGGGGATGCTGCACTCCATTTTTCTGCTGGCCTTCATCCTGATCGCCGCGCCGCTCGCGAGCTATATCCCGCTGGCATCACTGGCGGCTGTGCTCGCCATCGTGGCGTGGAACATGGCGGAGCGGCACGCCTTCGCGATCCTGCTGCGCTCATCATGGGGTGACGCGCTGGTGCTGCTGGCGACCTTCCTGCTCACCATCTTTCGCGATCTCACCGAAGGCATCCTGGTCGGCTTCGCGCTGGGAGCTGTATTGTTTATTAATCGCATGGCCGAAATCTCGGGTGTCGAAGTCGCGGCACCGCTGGCTGCCGCGGATCGGGCCGACGAGGATCGCGATGTACCGCTGGCGGCCGCCGGTGCAAACGATGCCGACGTGGTGGTGTATCGCATCTCAGGCGCGTTCTTTTTCGGTGTGGCCTCGACCATCGGTTCGGTGCTGGACGGCATCGCCGTTACGCATCAGGCGTTCGTGATCGATTTCGCAGCGGTCCCATTCCTGGATTCGACCGCGGCCAATGCGATCAAGGGGATTGCCGAGAAAGCGCAACGCCGGGGTGTTCGCATCATTCTGACCGGAACGTCGCAACCGGTGCGGCGCGCACTGTTGACCCATGGCGCGCGGCCACCGCTGGTGCGCTACCGCAGCGATGTTGCCGCCGCCATCGCGGAAATTCGCGAGCGCCGCAGCGGCGACAGATCCAGCGGGATCGCGTCCGCTGACCAAGCTCCTCTCGCGACCGGAAGAGTTTAAGACCGTTCTGGTGACGCGCGACGAGGTCGAGACGACGGCGGCTTTGCATCAGTTCTTACCAGCAACATCATAAGACTTGCGGCGCGCCACAAGTCTGTTCGATCATGAACAGCTCCTCGCCTGATTCCCATGTTACGACCGCTTCCAGTTGAAGCGAAGGATCGATGATGCCGAACCAGACCACGCCCCGCGCCGCATGCTTGATCGGTTGGCCTGCAGCGCATTCGCGGTCGCCGCTGATCCACCATCACTGGCTGCGCAGCATGGGCATCGCCGGCGGTTACAGCATCGAAGCGGTACCGCCGGAGGGCGTCGCCGAATTCGTGATGAACCTGTCGAAGCACGGCTATATCGGCGCCAACATCACGATCCCGCACAAGGAGCGCGTGCTGAAGCTGACGGCGCCCGACCGCCGTGCGCGGGCTGTCGGAGCCGCCAACACGCTCTGGTACGATCATGGCACGCTGCGTGCCACCAACACCGACGTCGAAGGATTCATCGACAATCTCGATACCTGCGCGCCGGAGTGGGATCAGGCCGATGATGCGCTCGTGCTCGGCGCCGGCGGTTCGTCGCGTGCCGTGGTGTTCGGTCTGCTGGAACGCGGCATCAAGCAGATTTTTGTCGCCAATCGCAGCCTCGCGCGCGCGGAGGAGATCAGAAAGCTCTTCGGTGATCGAGTCATTCCGCTGGCGTGGGAGGCAGCCGCGAGCAAGCTGCCGCAGGTGTCGCTGCTGGTGAATACCACGTCGCTCGGCATGACGAAGCAGCCGGAGCTGGTCATCGACCTTGATCTGTTGCCCGACACTGCTGTCGTTGCCGACCTTGTTTATGTGCCGTTGGAAACCCCATTGCTCGCTGCCGCACGCGCACGAAATCTGCGCACGGCGGATGGCCTCGGCATGTTGCTTTATCAAGCGGTACGCGGTTTCGAATTATGGTTCGGCCAGCGGCCAGAAGTGACGCCGGAACTGCGTGGAGAGGTTGAAGCCGATCTGATGACGGCGCTGTCGACACCATCGTTTCACAGTGACGTGAGCGCGGAATAGCGCTTTGGCAACAGGGTTTCCATTTGAGGCTGGGTAAGCACTCAAGGAAATGGAATATGATTCACATGATCTCGACTTCGGCCCGCATGTTGGCGGGCGCAGCGCTTGCGGCATCTTTGGCGATCTCCGCCGCTGCGGCTCAACAACCGCAGCCGTTGCGTATCCGCGGCGTCATCGAGAATGTCGATGGTCCGCTTCTGACGATCAAGGCGCGTGATGGTGCCGAGCGCAAGGTGCGCATCACCGACAATGTCACGGTGACCGGCATTACCAAGGCGGCGCTGACGGACATCAAGAGCGGCGATTATATCGGCGTCACCGGGATGCCGCAGGCTGATGGCACGCAAAAGGCGATCGCGATCCACATTTTCCCGGAAGCCATGCGCGGCACCGGAGAAGGCACGCGCCCGTGGGATCTCAAGCCGAACAGCAGCATGACCAATGCCACCGTCGATCAGAAGGTCGCGGCGAAGGACGGCGACACCCTGACGGTGAAGTACAAGGACGGCGAGAAGAAAGTGACGGTCACGCCTGACACGCCGATCGTGACCTTCGTGCCCGGCAAGAAGGACGAGCTGAAGCCGGGAGCACAGGTGATCATCATGGGCGCTGACAAGAAGCCCGATGGTACATTCGAAGCCGCGCGGGTCAATGTCGGACGTGACGGGTTGACGCCACCGATGTGAGCGATGCGTAATGCCCGGCTTCGGCCGGGCATTACGTCTTCGAGTCTCTCGGCCTATCAACCGCTATCGTACCAGCACGTGCTCGTCGATCGCGGCGATGCTGCTCTTGCCGCAAAGCCCCATTGTCACGCTGAGCTCGTTGCGCAGGATATCGAGCGCCTTGGTCACCCCGGGGCCACCATAGGCACCCAGCCCATAGACATAGGCGCGGCCGATCATGCACGACTTGGCGCCGAGCGCGAGCGCGCGCATCACGTCCTGGCCGGAGCGGATGCCCGAGTCGAACATCACTTCGATCTCGGAGCCGACGGCATCGACAATCCCCGGCAGCACCGAGATCGATGACGGTGCACCGTCGAGCTGACGGCCGCCATGGTTCGACACCACCATCGCTTGCGCGCCGACCTTTACGGCTTCGCGCGCGTCATCGATGTCGTGGATGCCCTTGATGACGATCTTGCCAGGCCAGATGCTGCGGATCCAGTCGAGATCCTTCCAGTTCAGCGTCGCGTCGAATTGCTGGGCGGTCCATTGCGACACCGACTCCAGATCGTCGGTGTTCTTCACGAAGCCGGCGATATTGCCGAAGTTGCGGCGCTTGGCCTGCAACGTGCGCATCAGCCACGCGGGATGACTGATGAAGTCGATCATGTTCTTGAGATTGTAGATCTGCGGCGGTACCGACAGGCCGTTCTTGATGTCCTGATGACGCTGGCCGATCACCTGCAAATCGACCGTGAGCACCAATGCGCTGCATTTCGCCTTGATGGCGCGCTCGATCAGCTCCTTGATGAAGCCGCGATCCTTCATGACATAGAGCTGAAACCAGAACGGCTTCTCGACAGTCTCGGCGAGATCCTCGATCGAATTGATCGACATGGTCGAGAGCGTGTAGGGGATGCCGAACGCCTGCGCTGCGCGGCAGGCGTGAATTTCGCCGTCGCCATACTGCATGCCGGTGGAGCCGACGGGCGCGCAGATCAACGGCATCGTGGCCTTTTCGCCGAGGATCGTGGTCGAGGTGTCGCGATTGGCGATATCGACGAGGATGCGCTGACGGAATTTCAGCTTCTGCAGGTCTTCGGTATTGGCGCGAAACGTATCTTCGCTGTAGGAGCCGTGATCGACGTAATCGAAGAATGCCTTCGGCACGTTGCGCTTGTGTTCGAGACGAAGGTCTTCGATGCAGGTAATATGCTTCATGAAGGCTCCCAGCCGACTTATCGTTGCTTGATTGGATCGTCATCTAGCATGGTTGGCGGTGCCGCCACATCTGTCTTGTCATCATCATGTCGTCGAAAGCAGAGGGAAAACCCATGACCAGCTCGAAATCGCATGATGCCGGCAAAGGGCGTGACAAGGCGCAAGACAAGGCGGATGACCAGGCTGCGATCGATGCCGAAAAGCGGCAGCTCGACGCGGCGCTGGAGGAGGGGTTGGAAGAAACCTTTCCCGGCTCGGATCCGGTCAACGTCACCCAACCGGCCCATTCGAAAGCAGACCACCATATCAAGCGACGGGACTGAGACGCGGGTTCCGTCGGGCTGAGATGCTTAAGATAATGAAAACAACAACGAAATCAATGCCCTGAGAGCGGCAGCCTGCTTATCCCGTCGGTAATGATTCATCATATTTTTTGAAGAGAATTTAGCCGCTACCCCTCTATAAGAACCGACACATATGGGGCGATCACGCGTATGCGCGTTGCCGACATGGGTGAGCGGTTGCGACGGGCAGCCGTGACGGGGGATACCATGAGCCGCAAATATTTCGGGACCGATGGCATTCGTGGACGTGCCAATGGCTTGATCACGCCGGAACTGGCACTCAAAGTCGGTCAGGCCGCCGGCCTGGTGTTCCAGCGCGGCGACCATCGTCATCGCGTGGTGATCGGCAAGGACACCCGGCTGTCCGGCTACATGATCGAAAACGCCATGGTGGCCGGTTTCACGTCGGTGGGTATGGACGTGCTGCTGGTTGGCCCGATGCCAACGCCTGCCGTGGCGATGATCACCAAATCCATGCGCGCCGATCTCGGCGTCATGATTTCTGCATCGCACAATCTGTTCGAGGACAACGGCATCAAGCTGTTCGGCCCGCTCGGCTTCAAGCTGTCGGACGAGGTCGAGAAGCAGATCGAGGAGTTGCTCGACGAGAATCTCGATCGCAAGCTCTCGCAGAGCGCGAGCCTCGGTCGCGCACGCCGTATCGATGGCGTGCATGACCGCTACATCGAATTCGCCAAGCGCACGCTGCCGCGCGATATCAGCCTGGAAGGACTGCGCGTCGTCGTCGATTGCGCCCATGGCGCCGCCTACAAGGTGGTGCCCGAGGCGTTGTGGGCAGCTGCTCGCGGTCATCGCCCAGAGCTGGAAGGAAGACGGGCGCCTCGCCAAGCCCGGCATCGTGTCCACGGTGATGTCGAATCTCGGTCTCGAACGTTACCTGCACAGCCATGGCATCGAACTGATCCGCACCGCGGTCGGTGACCGCTATGTGCTCGAGGAGATGATGAAGAACGGCTACAATGTCGGCGGCGAGCCGTCGGGCCATATCATCATGTCCGACTATGCGACCACCGGCGATGGTTTCGTCGCGGCGCTGCAGGTGCTGGCCGTGGTGCAGAAACTCGGCCGCCCCGTCTCGGAAGTCTGCCACCTGTTCGATCCGCTGCCGCAGATCCTGAAGAACGTACGATATCGCAGCGGCAAGCCGCTCGACGATGCGGAGGTGAAGTCCACCATTGCAGCCGGCGAACTGCGCCTCAACGGCCATGGCCGTCTCTTGATCCGCCCATCGGGCACCGAGCCGGTCATCCGCGTCATGGGCGAGGGCGATGATCGCGGCATGGTGGAGGAGGTGGTCGATACCATCGTTCACGCGCTCGGCCACGCCGCAGCGGCCTGAGCGCCGCTGGCTCCAGATAGTAAAGAGACTGTAAACGCCGCGCTCAGGCGCGGCGTTTTTGCGTTGCTGGAACTACACAAACGTAAACGATCGTTAGGAGTTCAGGCCAAGACGGGCCGATCGCGACGAGGATGAAGCCAATGCGTAGCGTGAAATTTCTTCTGGCCGCTGGTGCGGCATCCCTCATGTCATCGACTGCCGTTTTTGCCGCCGACATGGCCATTGCTCCCCCGCCGCCGCAGATGTATGCGCCCCCGCCGGTCGAAGATTTCGGTGGCTGGTATCTGCGTGGCGATATCGGAATGACGAACAGCAATCTGAAGAAGCTGCACAACAATCTGTATGATGGTCTGCCGGCGACCGCGCGTCTCGAGCAACTTGGTCATGGTTTCTCCGGCGGCACGTCCTACGGCATCGGTGTTGGCTATCAGTTCAACAACTGGTTCCGCGCCGATATCACCGGCGAATACCGCTCCAAGGTGAACTTCAGCGGCTCGGATTTCATCACCTATACCCCGGGCGGCTTCCAGTCTGACGTCTACTACGGTGGCTACAAGAGCTGGGTCGGCCTGGTGAACGCCTATGTCGATCTTGGCACCTGGTGGTGTGTCACGCCGTTCATCGGCGCCGGTGTTGGTGCCGCCAACATCACGACTACGGGTATCCAGGATATCGGTCTCGCAAACACGTCGTCGGGCTCGTACTTCGCCGAGGGCGCGTCCAAGACGAACCTCGCCTGGGCAGCCCATGCCGGCCTCGCCTACAAGGTCAACAACGCATTCACGGTCGAACTCGCTTATCGCTACCTGAACATGGGTTCGGCGGTCCACGGATATGGCCGATCATTCGATGGTACGAATGCTGGTCCGTCGTCGTTCCAGTATCGCGACATCACTTCGCAGGACATTCGCCTCGGCGTCCGATGGAACCTGGATGCTGCGCCGGCCTACGCGCCGCCGCCGCCCTTGATCCGCAAGGGCTAAGCGCTCGCGCGACGTCGCTTTGATGTTAACACTGCTTAACGGCGCGGGATTTTCCCGCGCCGTTTTTCTTGTCGGGTCGGCCTGATCGCAACCAATGATTAAGGTTAACGCGGGATGATCATTTCAGTTGGTGAGTTGAGGAATGATCGTATGCGTAGCTTGTTGATTGCCGCTCTGGTTGTCTCCCTCGGGCAAGCTGCGCACGCAGCTGATTGGCCCGATGACCTGCCTGTACTGCGTGGAGGCTTTTCCGATACCGCTGGACGCAGCAATTGGGAGGGCTGGTACGTCGGCGGACAGTTCGGATATTCCGCCGCGACGCTGGACATGGGCAATGCCCAGAAAAGCCTGACCGACTATATGCTGCGCAACACCATTCTGCAGGAACCGGTCGGCGAATTGTCGATGCTTGGCTCTCAGAACGCAGCTGGCTTCGGGTTCGGCGGCTTCGTCGGCCGTAATTGGCAATGGGAAGATGCCGTTGTCGGCCTTGAAATCAACTACTCGAATTTGCGCAGTATTCAGGCTGGTACCTCTGGACAGTTGGGCGTGATCATCAGCCCTGCCGGCAGCAATCCCCCGCCCGGGCATACCTATTCCTATGGTACAAATCTCTCAGGCTCTGCGTCGGCAGAGGTGAAGGACCTGATGACGCTGCGGGCGCGTGCCGGTTGGGATGCAGGCGGCTTTATGCCCTACGCATTCGCCGGTGTGGCGCTTGGCCGGGTCAACGTGACCCGCTCCGCCACGCTAGGGATCACGCGCTACGACGATTACAGCGTGCAAGTGCCGACGACCGTCAATGGTGCACCGGTGATCATCAATGTCCCACGTCGCGACTTCGCGGATGTCTCACCGTCGCCATCAACGCGGTCAGAGGGCGGCGTCGACAGCATTGCGGGCGGCTATACTTTCGGCGTCGGCACCGAAATGAAGATCACGGGTGGCTTGTTCCTGCGTGCGGAATGGGAATATGTGAAAT
>SDZE01000023.1 GCA_004173095.1 Bradyrhizobiaceae bacterium | reverse complement strand
AGCACAGGGCCAGGCTTCCGCTGCGCCGCCGAGCTGATGATGCCGCGCTTCTGCAGCACGTATTTGCGAACGGACAGACCGACGCCCGGCTGCTGTTCGTAGCGCACCAGCGGCAGATGCGCGTCGAACAGATCATGCGCCTTGTCGCGCTCGCCCTTCTTGGAGAGATTGACCACATCGATCAGCATTTCCGGGAAAGCGTAGCCCGTCATCGCGCCATCGGCGCCGCGCTCCATTTCGAAATCCAGGAACGTGCCGCCATTGCCGGTCAGGATGGAGAGTTCGCGCAAGCTGCCGTCCTTCTGGAAGCCACGCAGCGCGGTGATCTTTTCGAGGCCCGGCCAGTCCTCATGCTTGAGCATCACGCAGGACTTTGAGTCCATGATGGTCTTGCGGATCACCGCCGGCGTCATCACGACGTTGAGCGTCAGCGGATAATCCTGCAGCACCCATGGCACATCCTCACCGACGGCTTCCGAGGCCTGCTTGAAATAGGTGGTGATCTGATCGTCGGTGCGCAGATGCGGCGGTGGCGCAATCATGACCGCGGCAGCGCCGGTATCCATCGACTTCAACGCCAGCGAGCGCATGGCAGCAAAACCGGGCGCGGAGACGCCGACGATGATCTGCAATCTGTCTCCGGCGCGCTTGATGAAACGGGTCGCAACGCTTTCGGACTCTGCGCTTTCCAACTTCGGCGCCTCGCCGAGAATGCCGAGCACAGTCACGCCGTCGCAGCCGATCGAGGCGTAGAAATCGATCAGGCTGTCGATCGACTTGTCGTCGATGCGGCCGTCCTCGAAAAACGGGGTTGGTGCGATGGCAAAAGTGCCGGCGGCTTTGGACGTCAGTTTCATCATGGGCCTCTGTTTCAATCGCCGCGACTGTAGCCGGAAACGAGGGCTTTGTCCGCCCCCTCGCCGCGCCTAGAACCGACGTGCACCGTGCTTGGCATCATCCTCCGAGAAGAAGATTTCAGCCGCGTGGCTGACGATATCCTGGGCGTCCCACGGCTTGTCGAGCGGCGGCGTCCAGCCCTTCATTTCCATCATCTTCATCTCGCGCACGCCCCGGGGGCCGGACACGCCGAGCACCTTGCCGGTCTGGTCGCCGGAAAGATCGCTGACCATGTACAGCACCGCCGGAGCGATGCCGTCGGCATCGAGGGCCGCGCCGGGATTCTCGATGTAGCGCGGCAGGTCGGATGTCATCCGGGTCAGCGCGCCCGGCGACAGCGTCCAGATCCGGATGCCGTATTTGCGGCCTTCGATCGCCAGCACATTGGACAGTCCCCAGATGCCGCCTTTGGCAGCGCCGTAATTGCTCTGGCCAAAATTGCCGATCAGCCCGGAGGTCGATGAGGTGTTGACGATGACGCCACCGCCATGGTCGCGCATGAAATTGAACACTGGCTTGGTGACACAATAGGTGCCCTTGAGATGCACCTTGATGACCTTGTCCCAGGCCTCCTCGGTGGATTTGGCAAAGCTCTGATCGCGCAGAATGCCGGCATTGTTGACGAGGATGTCGACCTTGCCGAACGCCTTGATGGCGT
Source organism: Bradyrhizobiaceae bacterium (assembly GCA_004173095.1). GTDB lineage: Bacteria > Pseudomonadota > Alphaproteobacteria > Rhizobiales > Xanthobacteraceae > Tardiphaga. The sequence goes on along the minus strand of SDZE01000023.1, from coordinate 10,994 downwards.
CGTCGAACACCGATTGCCCGCCTGCGATGGTGGAGATATCGGCGCCATTGGCGATTGCCTTGCCGCCAGCTTTGACGATCGTATCGACCACCTGCTGCGCCATCGAGAGATCGGCGCCGGAGCCATCGCGCGGGCCACCGAGATCGTTGACCAGCACGAACGCACCTTCGCGTGCGAACAGCTTGGCATAGGCCTCGCCGAGGCCACCGCCAGCGCCTGTGATGATCGCAACCTTGCCGTCGAGAAGACCCATGGCGTTTCTCTCCGATGTTTTGTTTTCGTTATGTAGTTCCGTCATTCCGGGGCGGGATCGACGCCGCAGGCGGCGAAACCGAGCCCGGAATCTCGTTATGGGAGTCTCCGGGAGCCAAGCCACTCCCAGATTCCGGGTTCGCGTTCGGCCGTCGCTGCCCGCGCCCCGGAATGACGTCTAGGCCAGCACCGTACGTCCGCTCTTGATCACGGTGACGCCGCGGTCTTTCACCTTGGCCTCGAACGACACCACATTGCCGTCCTTCCACAGATCCATGGTCACGGTCTCGCCGGGAAACACCGGCGACGAGAACCGCGCGCCATGCTGCTTGAACGCGGCCGGATCGTAATCGGCATACGTCTGCAGCACGCCGCGGCAGGTGATGCCGTAGGTACACATGCCGTGCAGGATCGGCCGCGGGAAGCCCGCCTTCTTGGCGAATTCCGGATCGGAATGCAGCGGATTGCGATCGCCGCAGAGCCGATAGACCAGCGCCTGATCCGGCCGCGTGGTGATATCGATGGTCTTGTCCGGCGCACGGCTCGGCACCTTATGCGCTTCGGGCTGGCCTTCCGACGGACCACCAAAGCCACCATCGCCGCGGGCAAAGCGCGAAGCCACGAGCGTTGCGAGCGCGTCACCCTTTTCGTCGCGCAAAATCGTCTGGTGCAAGATCACCGCGCCCTTGTCGGCGCCCTTGTCGAACACGCCGAGCACGCTGCTATCGGCGGTGATCTTGGCCTGGACCGGCATCGGCTTGTGGAAGGTGATGTCGCGCTCGCCGTCGACCACCATCACGCGGTTCAGCTTCATGTCACCGGGCCCCGAACCCCAGGCGGCGACGGACGCAAAGGTCGGCACGACTTTCAGCGGACGCGGCGTAAAGGTGCCTTCATTGACGAAAGCGAGTTCTGTCTCGTTCATCGGATCGGCGCCCATGCCGATGCCATAGGCGTAGAGCATGACGTCGCGGTCGGTCCAAGCATAGGGCTGGCCGATATTTTTCATGGCCATCAGTTCTTCGTAGACGATCGGCATTGCTGGCTCCCGGATTTTTGTTTTGTTGAGGTTTCTTGCTCTGCCTGTCATCGCCAGGCAGCGCGAAGCGAGCTTCGCTAGAGACCGGGCGATCCAGTAATCTTTGATGCCGCGATGTTTACTGGATCATCCGCAGTTGCGGGTGATGACAGTTGAGCATAAGCCGCGTCAGGCCGGCGTGAAAAACGGCAATGGTGCGCCATCGGTCGGCTTCCACACCACCTTCACCTTCTGGCCGATCTTCAAACTCGCCGGATCGCAATCGACGATGTTGGTCTGCAGCGACGGCCCCTCTTTCAGCGTCACATAGGCGATCACGTAGGGGCCGGTCGCCGATTTGCGCATGTGGCTGTAGGTGTAGATTTCGGCCTCGCCCGATGACTCTTCCCACTCGGTCTTGTCGGAGAAACAGAGCGGACAGATGGCGCGCGGAAAGAAATGCGCCTCGCCGCACGCGGTGCAGCGCTTGATCAGAAACTTGCCTTCCTTGGCCGCATCCCAGAACGGCTGCGATTCAGGATTACCCTGCGGGGTTGGATACTTCTTGGCTTCGGTCATCACACGCGCTCCAGAATGGCAGTCGAGGCAGCATGGCGCACGCCGAGCAGGCCGCCGGTGCCGTGAGCAATGGCGAGGTCGCAATTGGGGACCTGCACCTTCGGATGGGCTTCGCCGCGCAACTGGCGCACGGCTTCGAGGATCTTGGTCATGCCGCCGCGATTGACAGGATGATTGCTGCACAGGCCGCCGCCATCGGTGTTGAATGGCAGCTTGCCGACGCCTGAGATCAGATTGCCGTCGGAGACGAACTTGCCGCCCTCGCCCTTCTTGCAGAAGCCGAGGTCTTCGAGCTGCATCAGAACGGTGATGGTGAAGCTGTCATAGATCGACGCATACTTCATGTCCTTCGGCGTCAAGCCCGCTTCCTCGAAAGCGCGCGGACCTGACCACACACCTGCGGAGTATGTCAGGTCGAGATCCTTGCCGCCGCGCGGACCCTTCATAGCTTCGCCGTGGCCGATCAAACGCACCAGTGGCTTCTTCAGGCTCTTGGCGATCTCCGGCGTGGTGACGATCAGGGCGCCACCGCCATCGGAGACGACGCAGCAATCCATGCGGTGCAGCGGGTCGGAGATCATCGGCGAGTTGATGACATCCTCGACGGTAACGACGTCCTTGAGCATCGCATGCGGATTATATTGCGCGTGATGCGAGGCTGCGACCTTGATCCATGCGAGCTGTTCGGACGTGGTGCCGTAATCGTGCATGTGGCGCATCGCGGCCATGCCGTAGGCATTATGTGTCGTGGCACCATACGCGGTTTCGAAATCAGCTTCCGCGCCCTGCGCGCGCGGCGGCATCGCGCCGGTCCGCGGCTTGCCGGCGAGTGTAATGAGAGCAATCGAGCACTTGCCCAGAGCGATGGCCTGCGCCGCATGGCCAAGCGCGATGATGTAGGAACAACCGCCGGTTTCGGTCGAGTCGACATGGCGCGGCTTGAGGCCGAGATAATCGGTCATCGACCACAACCCGCCCGGAGCGTCGCCGGCGATGAAGAAACCGTCGACATCCTTATGCGTCAGGCCGGCATCCTCGAGCGCGCCCTTGGCGACTTCGGCATGCAGCTGTGCGGTGGATTTGTCCGGCGCGTGCCGAGTCGGATGCTCATAGATGCCCGCGATATAGGCCTTGCCCTTGATACTCAATCGTCTCTCCGCTTGGTGTTATGTCCCAGTTCGGTTTTTTCTGACTGGTCGGCCAAGACTTGGCAAGCGACAACATTTCACGCTGCGGATGCGAATTTCACCATGCGGAATGGTCGCAACGGCGCGGCCCGGCTTTTCGCTTGCAGGCAAGCGGTTTGCCAATCTGGTCGGCGAGCCCCGGCAAAAGCGGACAGCTGTGTTTCCAGAACCGATGAGCTGCGCGACCGGCTGTTGCGATCACGCTAGCCGTTGACGCGCTCGACCTTGGCTACCACCGCTTTGGCGCGCAGCTGCGCGATGATCGCGCTGAGATGCTTGAGATCGTAGACACCGAGATCGATGGTCTGTTCGGTGAAATCAGGCGAACGGCGATGCATGCTGATATTGTCGATATTGCCGTCGTGATCGGCAATGACTTGGGCGATCTGCGCCAGGCTGCCCGGCTCATTGACGTTCTGCAGGAATAGCCGCGCCGGGAAACGCTGCGGCGATGAGTCGTCGATATCCCATCGCACATCGACCCAGCGCTCCGGCTCTTCCTCGAATTCACGCAGCACCGGCGACTGGATCGGATAGATGGTGATGCCCTCGCCCGGCGTAACGATGCCGACGATGCGATCGCCCGGCACGGCACCGCCATTGGGCGCGAAACGCACCGGCAGATCGGAATTGACGCCGCCGATGGAAATCACCGAGGTGAATTTACCGGCGCCCTCGCCCGACCGCACCTTGTCCGCGGTGCTCTTCTTGTTGGCGGCGTAGCGCCCGCCGACGCGTTCTTCCTTGTAGTCTGGATACATCGCGCGAGCGACGTCGGCGGCGCGCAGTTCACCGCGGCCGACTGACGCCATCACATCATCGATCGAGGTGCGCGCAAGGCGCGGCAAAGCGCCTTTGAGCTTGTCATCCGCATATTCGATCTTGGCGCGGGCAAACAGCCGCTCGACGATACGGCGGCCGAGGCTGGCATATTGATCACGCATCGCGGTGCGGGTGGCGCGGCGAATCGCGGCGCGTGCCTTGCCGGTGACGGCCAGCGATTCCCAGGCAGCGGGCGGCGCCTGCTGCGCCTTCGAGGTGAGTACCTCGACCTCATCGCCGTTCTGCAATTCCGACGACAGCGGCGCGAATTTTCCGTTGATCTTGCAACCGACCGTACTGTTGCCGACATCGGTATGCACCGCATACGCAAAGTCGATCACATTGGCGTTGCGCGGCAGCGCGATCAGCTTGCCCTTCGGCGTGAAGCAGAACACCTGATCGTGGAACAGTTCGAGCTTGGTGTGCTCCAGAAACTCTTCCGGATTGGTACTCTCGGAAAGAATGCCGATGGTATGGCGCAGCCAGGCAAAAGCGTTCGACTCCCGCTTCAAACGTTCGTTCGGCGAGCCCGCGCCTTCTTTATAGAAGGCATGCGCCGCGATGCCGTATTCGGCGATCCGGTTCATCTCTTCGGTGCGGATCTGCAACTCGACGCGCTGGTTGCCGGGACCGATCACCGTGGTGTGCAGCGAACGATAGTCGTTCTGCTTCGGTGTCGAGATGTAGTCCTTGAAGCGGCCGGGCACCACGGGCCATGTCGTATGCACGACGCCGAGCGCGCGATAGCAGGATTCGAGATCGTCAATGACGATGCGGAAACCGTAGATGTCGGACAGCTGTTCGAAGCCGACCGACTTGCGCTTCATCTTGGTCCAGATCGAAAACGGCTTCTTGCGGCGGCCGCTGACGCGCGCCTTGATGCCGCTCTTCTGCAGCTTGGTCGACAGATGCGTCTCGATCATGCCGATCAGATCGCGGTTACGCTCGGTGAGCGTATCGAGGCGCTGCATCACGACGAGATGGGCGTCGGGATCGAGCACCTTGAAGGACAGCTCCTCCAACTCCTCACGCATCGCCTGCATACCCATGCGGCCGGCGAGCGGCGCATAGATGTCCAGCGTCTCTTCGGCAATGCGACGCCGCGAGGCCGGCGGCATGAATTCCATCGTCCGCATATTGTGCAGGCGATCGGCGAGCTTGATCAGCAGAACGCGCACGTCATCGGCGATCGCGAGCAGCAGTTTACGCAGATTTTCGGCCTGCTTGGCTTCGCGCGAGACCAACTCCAACCGCTTTAGCTTGGTCAGCCCCTCGACCAGCACGCCGATATCCGGACCGAACAGTTTGTCGATCTCGGCACGCGTCGCTTCGGTATCCTCGATCGTGTCATGCAACAGCGCCGCCACGATGGTGGCATCGTCCAGCTTGAGATCGGTGAGAATGGCCGCGACTTCGAGCGGGTGCGTAAAATACGGATCGCCGGACGCGCGGGTCTGCTCGCCATGGGCGACCATGGCATAGACATAGGCCCGGTTGAGCAAGTCCTCGTCGGTATTGGGATTGTAGGCGCGGACGCGCTCGACCAGATCGTACTGGCGCATCATTCGGCCGCGCGCAGCACGCCCGCTTTTGGCAGCCGGTGTTGCAGAAGCGACCGGGCCGTCGGCCTGCTTTGCCGGTGGCGGGGACGCCTCCACGCGTGCTGGCGTGACGTCACTCAGATCGTTTGCGGCCTGCATCTGCCGTGTCGGACGGCCCGACGTCGCCATACCATTCCTCAATTCCGCCGAGTCGCTGATGAGCTCGGACACTGGCGACAATTTGCCCTGAAACGGCAACCAAATGCAAAGGCCCGAACCTTGAGGTCCGGGCCTTTGTGCAACACTGTGATCAAGAGTGAGAGGCGGATGCGCTTATTCATCCTCTTCCGGCTGTTCTTCCGGCGGCGCAAGGCCTTCGAGACCCTTCAGCAGCTCTTCCTCGGTCATCCGCTCGACAGCAACTTCGGTGTCATCGGCATCGACGCTGGCGCCGGCGGAGCCGATCAGCGGAACCGTATCGCCTTCAGGCTCGTCCACTTCGACGAACTTCTGCAGCGAATGAACCAGCTCTTCGCGGAGATCTTCAGGCGAGATGGTCTCGTCGGCGATCTCGCGCAGCGAGACAACGGGGTTCTTGTCGTTATCGCGATCAATCGTAAGTTGTGAACCCGACGAAATCATCCGGGCCCGATGGGCCGCCAGCAGGACCAGATCGAAGCGATTATCGACCTTGTCGATGCAATCTTCTACGGTGACGCGCGCCATGAAATGTCGCTCCGTTGGGTCAGGGACCGAAAAATTGGATTGTTGCCGGGTGAGTATAGCGACATCGGTCGCAGCGCAAGAACGAAATTAGAATCCCGCAGGGTGGTTTCGTTCTCGGTAGGACTATGTTACCCTTCCTGGTCTATCGATGAAAGGGGAACATTATTGAGATAATGGACTTTCAGACATCATTTGGGCCACCAAAAGGCTTTATTGCACCGGCAATTGATCGCCAATAGCGCTCTTCCTGAATTGCGCGGATGTTCCCGTTTGGACCAATCTGCCAGATGGCGGATAACGACTTTATGCCAATGTGCGGCGAGTTCTCGCTGCGCCAAAAACCACAATCACAACAAAACCTACGAGAAAACTTGATGTCTCAATCCTCCAACAAGATCGCGCTCTTTATCGACGGTGCCAATCTCTATGCGACCGCGAAGACGCTCGGTTTTGACATCGATTACAAGCGTCTTCTCAAGGAATTTCAAAGTCGCGGGACTCTGGTCCGCGCGTTCTATTACACCGCGGTGATCGAGGATCAGGAGTATTCGTCGATTCGCCCGCTGATCGACTGGCTCGACTACAACGGCTACACGGTGGTCACCAAAGCCACCAAGGAATTCATCGATGCGTCGGGTCGGCGCAAGGTGAAGGGCAACATGGACATCGAACTCGCTGTCGCTGCCATGGAACTCGCCGAACATGTCGATCAGATCGTGCTGTTCTCGGGCGACGGCGATTTCCGCTCCCTGGTGGAAGCCGTGCAGCGCCGCGGCGTCCGCGTCACGGTGATCTCGACCATCTCGAGCCAGCCGCCGATGATCGCCGACGAATTGCGCCGCCAGGCCGATGTGTTCACCGATCTGATGGAGCTGCAGAGCAAGATCGGTCGCGATCCGGCAGAGCGCCCTGCTCCGCGTGAGCCGCGGCAGCAGACGCCGCAATTCCTGCAACGCTCGGTTAGCGTCGCGCCTCGAGGCGACGACGAATTCGAAGACTAGGACCGTTGAAGATATCGGCCGGGAGAGCTACGGATTGGTCGAACTCCGACCAGTGAAACCTTGAAACCGTGAACACCAGGACTCAACTGAGCCGACAACAGCCAGCGGTGGTCGCCTCCACGATCGCCGCTGGGACTGCGACCGATCCGGGCCGCGACTGCCCGCTCTGTCCACGCCTGGTGGACTACCGGATGTCGCTGCGCGCCCGCGAACCCGATGGGTTCAATGCGCCAGTGCCCTCATTCGGCGGAGCCGACGCGCAGCTGCTGATCGTCGGCCTCGCGCCGGGCGCGCAGGGAGCCAACCGCACCGGACGCCCGTTCACCGGCGATTTTGCCGGCGACCTGCTTTACGACACCCTGCTCCATTTCGGCTTTGCGACCGGCACCTATCACGCGCGGCCGGACGATGGGCTGATGCTGACCAACAGCCGCATCACCAATGCGGTCCGATGCGTGCCGCCGCAGAACAAGCCATTGCCGATTGAGATCACGACCTGCCGGCCGTTTCTGATCGCCACCATGGCCGAGATGGCGAACCTGCGCGCCATCGTGCTGCTTGGCCGCGTCGCCCATGACACGATGCTGAAGACGCTCGGCATCCGCATGGCGGCGGCGCCGTTCGCCCACGGCGCCGTGCATGATGCCGGCCGCTTCAAGCTGTATGACAGCTATCACTGCTCGCGCTACAACACGAATACGCGCGTGCTGACGCCGGAGATGTTTCGCGCGGTGTTTGCTAAGGTGAAGGCAGATCTGAAATTGTAGGGTGGGCAAAGGCGCCCTTGCGCCGTGCCCACGCGTCCCAACAAACGCGAATACGTGGGCACGCTTCGCTTTGCCCACCCTAGAGCCTAACTAAACCGGATTCGCTTTCAGCCATTCCAGCACATCGCCTGCGTTTTGGTCGGGTGGAAACACCGGATAGAACACATGGGTGATGATGGCGTCGTCCACGATCAGCGCCAGGCGCTTCATCAGCGTGACGTCGGCGACCTCCATGGTCGGCAAGCTCAACGCGTCGGTGAGTTCGAGCTTGTCGTCGGACAGGACCGGAAACGGCAGATGCAGCCGCGCAGCCATCTCGGTTTGATAAACATTGCTCTGGGTCGAGAGCCCGAACACATGGGCCGCGCCGGCCGCACGCAGCTCGCCGAACAAATCACGAAACGAACAGGTCTGCGGTGTGCAGCCGCGCGCCCCAGGGATCATGTCCCAGTCATCGGTGAGGCCAATTTTTCCGGGCTCGCCCGTGCGCGGATAGGCAAACACCACGGTGCGGCCCTTTAGTTCGGCGAGATCGACCACGGTATCATCGGTGGCGCGCAGGCCCAGCGATGGAATCGCCATGCCAACCAGGTGCGCGGCAGCGCCATCGTCTTGCGGCGCCGGGATCTTGCTCCAGTCGACATCGGTGAGATTTGGTTGGGTCATCCACAACTCCGTCATTGCGAGCGCAGCGAAGCAATCTAGTCCGTCGCCTGCATCTCTCTGGATTGCTTCGTCGCTGCGCTTCTCGCAATGACGATGATCATCCCCGCGCCCTGAGCAAACGCCCCTTTTCGCGGCCCCAGTCGCGGTCCTTCTCGGCCGCGCGCTTGTCGTGCAGCTGCTTGCCCTTGGCGAGCGCCAGCTGCAACTTCACCCGGCCACGCTCGTTGAAATACATTTTCAGCGGCACCAGCGTCATGCCCTGGCGCTCGACCGCGCCCATCAGCTTATTGATCTGCTTGCGATGCAGCAGCAATTTACGCGGCCGTTTCGGTTCGTGATTGAACTGGTTGGCCTGCAGATATTCGGGGATGTTGCAGTTGATCAGCCAGATCTCCCCGCCCTTGGGATCGGCATAGGATTCCGCAATCGTGCTCTTGCCGTTGCGGATCGACTTCACTTCGGTGCCGGTCAAGGCGATGCCGGCTTCGACCGTGTCTTCCACGGCGAAGTTGAACCGCGCTTTGCGATTCTCGGCGATCACCTTGATCGGACGTTCTTTCTTCTCGGCCATCGTTTACATGCTTTCGGCGCTACAGGAGCGGATATAGGAACGCCGGACGCATCGGCCAAGAAGGCGTCAGGCCTTCTTGAGGAGATCACGGATCTCGCTGAGCAGAGCCACTTCGGCGCTTGGCTTCGCGGGTTCGGCGGGCTTGGCCTCTTCCTTACGCTTCACCTTGTTCATGACGCGGATCACCATGAACAACACGAAGGCGACGATCACGAAATTCAAAGTTAGGGTCAGGAAATTGCCCCAAGCCAGCACGGCACCCTGTTTCTTGGCATCGGCCAGATTGGTGGCAGTGACGGATTTCGACAGGCCGGTGAAGTAATTCGAGAAATCGAGGCCGCCGGTGGCCGCGCCGATGATCGGCATGATGATGTCGGCGACCATCGACGACACGATGGCACCAAAGGCCGCGCCGATGATCACGCCAACGGCGAGATCGACCACGTTGCCCTTCATTGCGAAATCACGAAATTCCTTCAGCATGCGCAATCCCCCTGCAGTCCTGAAATTTGATCAACAAAGACACATCAAAAGCGATGAAGCGACCAAAGTCACGCAACGTCCGATTGATCTGCCCTAGTTAAGCAAACCCGCATGGATCATGGCGGCGCGGATCGCGTGGCCGGTTGGCGCCGTTACCGGCAGCAACGGCAGACGCACGCTCTCGTCGCCGCGACCGAGCAGCTTGAGGCCGTGCTTTGCACCGGCAAGACCTGGCTCCTTGAAAATGGTGTCGTGCAGTGGCGTCAGGCGATCCTGGATCTTCAGGGCGCCGGCATAGTCACCCTTGAATACCAGCTCCATCAATTCGGAGCACAGCTTGGGCGCCACATTGGCGGAGACCGAAATGCAGCCATGGCCGCCCGCCGCCATATAGGACAGCGCGGTCATGTCCTCGCCCGACAGCTGGATGAAGTCCGGGCCCATGGCATGGCGTTGCTTGGAGACGCGGCCGACATCGGCGGTGGCGTCCTTCACACCGGCGATGTTCTTTAGTTCGTACAGGCGCGCCATGGTCTCGACGGACATATCGACCACGGAGCGCGGAGGAATGTTGTAAATGATGACGGGAATGCCGATCGCGTCATTCACGGCCTTGAAGTGCTGGTACATGCCCTCTTGGGTCGGCTTGTTGTAGTAGGGTGTCACCACCAGCACGGCGTCCGCACCGGCCTTCTCGGCATGCTGCGCCAGCGCGACGGCTTCCCGGGTGGAATTCGAACCGGCACCGGCGATCACCGGCACGCGGCCCTTGGCCTCGGCGACGCACCACTCCACCACCTTGGCATGCTCGTCATGGCTCAGGGTCGGGCTCTCGCCCGTGGTGCCGACGGGAACCAGGCCATGGGACCCCTCGGCGATCTGCCAGGCCACCAGGGCACGAAATCCCTCCTCGTCCAGCGCGCCCGCTTTGAACGGCGTAACCAGAGCTGTGTAGGACCCCCGGAAAATCGTCTTGGTGGCTGCCATGGTCTACTCCGAACGCGCTGCGGCTTCCGCCGTCTGCTTGAACCTATTGAATGGGCTGCGAGTCTTATCGACTTCGGGGCTGCGGCGAAAGACCGCCAAAGCCGCTATCGCGCGGGTTTTGCAGCATCCCCGCCCCGATTTCGCCGTGCTGGCGGCGCACATCCTTAAGTGGGGTGACAAACATTGACGATTTGGTCACCCTTTCAATCAAATACATCATGGGAATGCCTGCGAAGATGTGATTCGCAGCGAGGAAATACCGTGACGCAATCTTTCCCAGCCCCGGTGGTCCGACGGACGGCGCTCCGCGTCGGCTTGGCGCTGTTGATCAGCGTTTCGGTCCCGGCGCTCGAAGCCGGCGCCGCCGGCACTGCTGACACCTCCAGGACCAGCC
>SDZE01000071.1 GCA_004173095.1 Bradyrhizobiaceae bacterium | reverse complement strand
GTACAGGATATTGCCGAACATCCCTCATTTGAAAGATTACGATCTGAAATTTTATCCAACCTAGGCGACAGAGCGCGAGAATCTCAACAGGCCTTCACCGGCCTCATGACGTTCTGTGGCCTGCTATATAGCGGCGCTACCGTGGCCATTCTGGGATTCATTGGCGCTCGCTCCTCGACAGGCGTTCCCTACCTCGCGATCGTAGCCTTCGCGTTGCTTGTTGCAGCGTTACTTAGCTTTGCCATTTGTTATCAATTCCACTCTCAGCTTGCAGCTGCACGACACTATCATTACGCAACAACGGCCCACGCATTCTTTACGAGAAAAGCCACGTTCGGGGAGATGTTGGCTGCAGGTCTCGTTGGGCAATCCAAGTTTCTTTACGTGTTGATCTTTTGGATACCCCTATCTTTAGCCTGCGTAGGTTTCATTTGCGGTGGATTAGGCGTCTTCGGCTTCGGGCCATCCACGTTTCAACCACCAGCACCTCAGAAATTCTTGACCACCTTATCTCCACCCGCTGCACTGCAATCGAAGTAACTTGACAGATTATTGATTGTGCTTATATTCCTCTCCATTCCTTCTCACGAGGGGCGCTTCTCGAGGGCGTCTTTGGAGGTGGAGGAGGATGCGGTGCCCGCGGTCTGCCTCGCACGCAGAACTCGGGAGGCCGGGGGTCACCGTCGCTCCCCATTAGGAGGGAGAGCCGAATTCGGCTGCGACGGCACAGGTGAACGGCGGAGAAATCCGTCGGGATCAACGGGACCGACCCCTTGCTCAGCGAGGCCGTAGGGAACGTGCCGGTGCCGGAGAGAACGGTCCCCCAGCCATCAATCCCGCGATGGCGCGCCGAGAGGCGTTTCGCGATGGACGGAGGCTGACGCTTCAGCCCGAGACCATCGCGAGGACTACCCGACACTGCGCTTCTTGGCGCGTCATCCCCCTCATTGGCGGGGGACCACAGGGAAGTCTCGCTTCGCGCCAGGGCGCGTCACCGACGGCGCGTGCGCGCTTCAATCCATACCTTCGATGTCCTCATAGGCGACCTCAGGCAAGGCAGCCGCATGCGCATCGGGCATGGCGGTCCTGCGCATGATTTATGTCATTTGGCTGTACAAGCTGCGTTGTTCTGTCGCAGGAAGGCCCGATTGGCGCCGCGAAGCGCGGCCGCATCAGGTGGCGCAAACGGAATGGACGCAGCGATGAGCAAACAGCCCTGGTACAAGATCCTCTATATCCAGGTGATCATCGCCATCATTATCGGCGTGGCGCTCGGCTATTTTTATCCCAATGCCGGCAAGGCCCTGAAGCCGCTTGGCGATGGTTTCATCGCGCTGATCAAGATGATGATCGCGCCGGCGATTTTCTGCACCGTTGTGCATGGCATCGCCTCCATCGGCGACATGAGCAAGGTCGGCCGCATCGGCGGCAAGACGCTGCTCTATTTCGAGGTGGTATCGTCGGTGGCGTTGTTGATCGGCCTGTTGGTCGGGCACTTTCTGCAGCCCGGCGCCGGTTTCAATATCGATCCCGCCACGCTCGATCCGAAGTCGGTCGCGAGTTATGTGACGCGCGCCAAGGAAGAGAGTTTCGTCGGCCATCTGATGGCGATCATCCCTACCTCCTATTTCGACTCGCTCGCCAAAGGCGACCTGCTGCAAGTGTTGCTGGTGGCGATCCTGTCGGGCTTCGCGATCTCGCATATGGGCAAGCCCGGCGAAACGATCGCCGCGGGTATCGACCTCGCCGGCAAGATGTTCTTCCGCATCATCGGCATGATCGTGCAACTGGCGCCGATCGGCGCCTTCGGCGCGATGGCTTTCACCATCGGCTCATTCGGTCTCGGCGCGCTGTTCAATCTCGGCTATCTGATCATCACCTTCTATGCGGCGTCGCTGCTGTTCGTGCTGCTGGTGCTGGGCGGCATCGCACGCGCCTTCGGCTTCTCGATCTTCCGCTTCATCGCCTATATCAAGGATGAACTGCTGATCGTGCTGGGCACCTCGTCTTCAGAGACGGTATTGCCGCGCATGATCACCAAGATGGAAGCGCTCGGCGCGTCAAAGCCCGTGGTCGGGCTGGTGATCCCGACCGGCTACAGCTTCAACCTCGACGGCACCAATATCTACATGACGCTGGCCACGCTGTTCCTGGCGCAGGCGACCAATACGCATCTCTCCTATGGTCAGATGGCGGCGGTGCTGGGCGTCGCCATGCTGACCTCGAAGGGCGCATCGGGCGTGACCGGTGCGGGCTTCGTGACATTGGCCGCGACGCTGTCGATTATCCCCGATATTCCGATCACGTCCCTTGCGATCATCGTCGGTATCGACAAGTTCATGAGCGAGTGCCGCGCGCTGACCAATCTGATCGGCAATGGCGTGGCCACCATCGTCATCAGCCGCTGGGAAGGCGAACTGGACGCCGACAAGCTGCATGAGGCGATGGCGCATCCCATCGCCTTCGGCGAGGCAATGGAACGTGTGCCGCTGGATCAGGAGCTGAGCAAGACGGCGGCGTAGCGGCCACCGTCATTGCAGCGGGCGACGAAACACGACGACGCAACTGGCTTCGTCAGCGCTCGCTATCCGGCATCAGTGTCTCGATGGCCTGCGCGCTCGCCTCGGCATCCGACAGCAGCAGATATCTGCCATCCTGCAACGTCGCGGCACTGGCGACGACGACGGCACGCTTGGGACAGATGCCGAGGCAACTCGTCATCACCACGCGCGGCGGCTTGACGTTCTGTGTACCACTGCGGGTTTTGGAGTCGGACTTGAGCGCCTTGCGCAGCTGCTTACCGTCATCGATGCGACCGAGGCATTTTTTGCAGACGAGGATCGGCGGCGCGCGGCGCAGCCTGGCGGAGATCACGGATTGGGAGGTCATCGGCTCTATATAGAAACCGCACGCCCGATTGCGATCCTCGGCGCGCATGACGGTGCGCTCAAGTTGTAGTCGGAAAATAATTGAACCTTCGGCCGCATGGCGCGACCCATGGCAATGGTCGGGGGACGACATGAAAATCGCCTTAATGATCCTGTTGGGTCTTGTTGTCGGACTGGTCGGAGGCGGCGCGTCGCAAAATTTAAGTTGCAATGCACAACTAATTATATTACTTTAAGCTTCAAATGTTAGATTGCTCGCTCGGCTGTTCCGGGCCAGCTCAATTTCAAATATTCCGGATTCAGTAAAGTGACAGAGCATAGCCTCTGGCGATTGTCGCGCGCATTTCACCGCGCGATCGATGAACACCAGTTCGACGAACTCGCCGCAATCATTGATGACAATATCGACTGGGCCGTGTTCGGCCCGATCGACATGTTTCCGTTTCTCGGCGCACGTCACGGCAAGGCTGCCGTGCTCGATGTCTGTCGGCAGATCGCACAGAATGTTCGCGTGCATCGTCACGAACGCGAGCACGTGTTGCTCACCGATGATTCCGCATCGGCGATGGTGCGCTTCTCGCTGACCGCGCTCGACACCAACCGACCGATCAGCCTTCGCCTCGCACAATTTGCGCAATTCCGCGCCGGTCGGCTGGTCAGCATGCGCGTTGTCGTCGATACGTTCGACCTTGTCGAGCAGGCGCTGGGCCGCGCGATCCATCTGCCGAAGATCGCCTGATCCAAGGATTGCCGACTTTATGCTGCAGCGCCATAATTTCGCCGGCGCGGATGGTATGATCTGCCGATCACCGCGATCTGCTGGGCCGGGATCAGATGGCTGCACATTCGAAATTCATCGATCGTTTGCTTGCCACCGCATTGTTGGGCGCGAGCGCCATGCCGGTTTCTGCCTGGGCGCAAAATCCGTGGCATGGCATCAACGATGTCGATCAGAGCCATGATCTCGCGCCGCCGCCGGGCGAAATCGAGCCGGTCGATACGTCCCCGATCATCGCAAAGGACGGCACGGAACCCGACTGGAGTTCTCTCGCCACCGACGACTCACCGACGGCCAAAGGTTCGTTGCGTGAGAAGCGCTCATCGCTGATCGTCGGCAAGCCGGCGTCGTCCTGGACCGCGAACGACAATAACGGCGCCTCGGCTGTATCCGTCAAACAGTCTCTGCTGCCGTTCTGGGACACGCGCATCGGCGCCGACATGACGGTCGCGCGCCAGGGCAATCCACGCAGCGTTCAGGAAACCTATCGCAACCGGTTCGGCGACGGCACCGAAGCATCGTCGAACGGCACGGCCTGGGCCGCGATGACAGCGCCGGGCTTGGGTTCGATCTGGGACAAAACCGCCATCGAAGCCCGCGTCGATCCCTATTCAGATCAGACCAAGCTCGGCACCGCGATCAGCAAATCGGTTCCGATCGCCGGCAATCAGTATTCGCTGACGCTGCAGAGCGGATACAACGTGATCCAGCAGGGCAGCATTCCACTCGTCGGCTACAATGGTCGCCCGACGCGCAGCTACGAAACCGATCAACTGGCGCGGTTCAGCATCCCCGAGACCGGCACCAGTCTTCTCGCCGGCCAATCGCTGGCGACGACCGAAGACAAATGGCTGCGTAAATTCGGCGCGGAGCAGAAGATTTTCGGCGGCGTGAATATTTCGGGTTCGGTCAGCGAGACCACAAGCGGCGCAACGGCCAAGAGCCTTACCGCAGGGTTTAAGCACAGCTGGTGATTTAAGCTTGTGTACACGTTACCGACGAAATTCGCGCAATAAACGGCCGCTCGCCGCAGATTGGCCGCTATCATGTCGGAATCGACTGCGCAGATGACAATATTGTTGCGCCGCGCGAGCACGTGATGCGCGTTATGCGTCGATCAGGAGAAACCCCATGAGTGCTACTCGCCCAGAGCAGACCGAAACCATCGCCGAAGACAGCAACCTTGCTGCCGTGTCCGAGGTCGAAGCAGGGATCCGCGACTTCGTCCGCAATGATATCGCCTATCTGCGCCGTCCCGGCGCGAATGGCAGCGCCGGTACGGAGACGCCGGCCGCGACCGATGCGGCCGCTCCGCTGGATTCCTCGACCGAAGCGACCGTAAACAGCGTCAACTCGCTGATCCAGCGCGTCGCCGGCACCTCGCTGGCCGAGATCGAAAAGCTGATCGGTGAACTGGAAAGCCTGCGCGATCTGCTGCATGCCGAAGGCCAGCGCGTCCAGCGCGAGATCTCCGGCTATGCGCAATTGAGCCAGGCGGCGATGAAATCCACCCGGCTGATCGCCGACAATGTCGCCCAGTGGAAGCGCGCCGCTGACAACCTGCGCCACGATTGATCGGTAGATATCTGCCGCAAGGAACGCCGCTCCCGCCTGGAGCGGCGTTTTTTGTTTGTATTTTCGGCTGTCGGGCCGGATTTAAATTGAACTTTAACGACCTCGCCCCGACCAACGTTCAGACAGAAAAGCTGTCCGGGGTTGGGAGACGTTTGTGCAGAGGATTCGCCCGAGTAACGCCGCGCCGATACCCGTACGCAAATCGGCGCCCCGGATGGGCACCGTCATCGTTCGATTTGTAGGATTGCTTGTGGTCGCGGTCGCCGTGATGGCGTTTGCCTGGAGCCGCTGATAGCAGCGGCTCGATCATCGTCAGGCTTGGTCGTGAGACAACTCGACTTCAGTGCACGCGACGATCAGCGAGAGCGGGCAGCGCTCAATCGTTGACGGCGACGCTGTTGTCCAGCGTGTAGGCGCCGTCGGCATAGCCCTTGACGACCATGCATGTGCCGAACATCACCGCGAGCGTGATGCTCGCAAAAATGAATCCGACGAATTTCAAACCGGCGCGATCAGCCATTGTAGTCCCCAAGCATCCCTAAGAATTCGTTGTGCGTCTGTCGCACATCACGCTCACAAAGTTCAAAACACATTAACGTCGCGCAGGTTCCAGCAGCAAAATTGGATTGGGTTAACGGCCGGCGTTGCGCTGTGGCAGGAATACAATGCCCAGGAATGAGTATACGTCCTCGCCGCGCTGGTTAACGGCGACATTGCGGGATTCCACGATTCCCCAACCAGGCTTCGAAGCCGTCGCACGCGCCGACACGACTTCGCTTGAATAACGCAGTGTATCACCGGCAATCACAGGCTTGAGCCAGCGCAGATCGCGAAAACCGGGCGAAGGTCCGCCGGTGCCGAATTCCTCGCCGCGCGCTTCGGCTTCACGGCGCGCACGAACGCCATCGGCCACGAGCAGCTTCATGCAAACCGAGGCGACATGCCAACCTGATGCAGCAAGACCGCCGAACAATGAGTTGCGGCCGGCCTCCTCATCGAGATGGAACGGCTGCGGATCAAACTCGCGGGCGAAGGTCTTGATCGCATCTGCTGTAAAGGTGAATGAGCCGAGCTCGCGGCGATGGCCGACGTTCATGTCTTCCAGAAAAGGCATGTCAGTTCTGCTCCGCAGCCGCGTTCGGCGCACGACCGATCATGATCGGGACGGTCATGTCGGACACCGCTTGCCCCATTCCATTGCGCATGCCGCAGCGAAACGTCACGACACCCATGTTCGGACGAGACTGCGACACGCGCTTGTCCAGCACCTCGACATCGAGCGTGAGTTCATCGCCCGGACGAAACGGCCTCAACCACTTCATTTCGGTGACGCCTGGCGATCCCATGGATGCGGTTCGATGCAAAAAGCCATCATAGATCATCCGCATCATCAGCGAGCACATGTGCCAGCCCGAGCCGGCCAGCCCTTTCAACATCGAAGCCTTGGCGGCCTCTTCGTCGAGATGCATCGGCTGCGGATCGTATTCTTTGGCATAGGCGATGATTTCGTCGCGGGTGATCAGGCGGGGCCCGAAACTGCCGAAATGGCCGGGCTCAAAATTTTCAAATGTGAGGGTCATGATGGGATTGCCGTCAAAGGAGCCCGATTGTGGCCGCTATTTGAGGCAATCTCAACCCGATTGCTCGCATGGCCTGCCCGTAGCTTACGGGAAAGGGACAGGCCTTGATACGAGCCATTTTCAGCGCCAAGCTTGCCATCTGGGGGAGATTCCAATGTTCGAATTCCGCGACCTATTCCAATGGGACCGTTTCATCACGCCCACCATCATCAAGACGTTCTATTGGCTGGTGATCGCCCTGATCGTGCTGTTCGGCATTTCCGGTGTTTTCTCCGGCCTCGCCGCAATGGCCATCAGCCCGTTCGGAGGCTTCATCCTTGTGCTATCGAGTCTCGCCAGCGTGATCGTCGGCGTCATCGCCGCGCGCATCTGTGCTGAATTCGTGCTGATCGTGTTTCGCATCAATGAGCATCTCGGTGCCATCCGCGATCAGGGGCAGCCGCAAGGCCAGCAATATTGAGGGGCTGACCTCTCAGCCGTCATTACGAGGCAAAGCGACGAAGCAATTCAGTCATTGCTCGTCGCTTTTTGATTGCTTCGCCGCGCTCGCAATGACGGCGTAGCGTCTGGCTTACGTATTGAACCGGAAGTGCAGCACGTCGCCGTCATTGACGACATATTCCTTGCCTTCCAGCCGCAGCTTGCCGCCATCGCGGGCGCCGGCTTCGCCATTCAGCCTGACATAGTCGTCATAGGCGATGGTTTCAGCGCGGATGAAGCCCTTCTCGAAGTCGGTATGAATGACGGCCGCGGCTTGCGGCGCCTTGGTGCCCTTGGTGATGGTCCAGGCGCGCGCTTCCTTCGGTCCCACCGTGAAATAGGTGATGAGCTGAAGCAGCGTGTAGCCGGCACGGATCAGGCGATCGAGGCCTGCTTCTTCCAGGCCGAGGGTCTCGAGGAATTCGGCGCGCTCGGCGCGTGACAGCGTCGCGATTTCGGATTCGATCTTGGCGGAAATGGCGACTGCCACGGCGCCTTCCTTGGCGGCATGGTCGGCAACGCGCCTGGAATATTCGTTGCCTTCGCCCGCGGCGCCCTCTTCCACGTTGCAGACATAAAGAACCGGCTTCGAGGTCAGAAGACCAAGCATGTTGAATGCACGCTCTTCTTCGGGCTTGCGCTCCAGGAAGCGAGTCGGCTTGCCTTCGCGCAACAGCACCAGTGCGCGCTGCACCAGTTCGAGCTGCTCCTTGGCGTCCTTGTCGTTGCCCTTGGCCTTCTTGGTCAGGTTGTCGATGCGCTTTTCGCAGGAATCGAGATCGGCCAGCATCAGCTCGGTTTCGATGATCTCGATATCGGCGAGCGGATCGATCTTGCCTTCGACATGGGTGATGTCGTCATCGACGAAGCAGCGCACCACATGCGCGACGGCGTCGACTTCGCGGATGGTCGCCAGGAACTGGTTGCCGAGACCTTCGCCTTTCGAGGCCCCCTTCACGAGGCCGGCGATGTCCACGAAAGTCAGGCGGGTCGGGATGATCTGCTGCGACTTGCCGATTTCGGACAGCTTGTCGAGCCGGGGATCCGGCACCGCGACTTCGCCGACATTCGGCTCGATGGTGCAGAACGGATAGTTGGCCGCCTGCGCGGCTGCCGTCTCAGTGAGCGCGTTGAACAGCGTCGATTTGCCGACATTCGGCAGTCCGACAATCCCGCATTTAAATCCCATGACCCTGTCCTAATTCTTCGACGGTTTCTCGGCAGAGCCGTTGTCGTCTTTCGACGTGAAACCTTTGGCCTGCATCGTCAGATGCACCTTGTTCTGGAACGACGAGTCGTTGCCGCCGACGAGCAGGCCGACATGATCGCTCACCGCATCGTTGAATGCTTCGAGCTGCGCGCGCTCCGCCTTGGCGAAGTCGCTCAGCACGTGGGCATGCACCAATTCCTTGGCACCGGGATGTCCGATACCGAGCCGCACGCGGCGATAGTCGTTGCCGACATGGGCCGAGATCGAGCGCAGGCCGTTATGTCCGGCGATGCCGCCGCCGATCTTCACACGGACTTTGGCGAACGGCAGTTCGAGCTCGTCGTGAAACACGGCGATATCGCCGAGTGCAATCTTGAAGAAACTGGCGGCTTCCTGCACGGAGCGGCCCGACTCGTTCATGAACGTCATCGGCTTCAACAGGATGACACGCTCGCTTCCAAGCGTGCCCTCCGAGGTCTCGCCCTGAAAACGACGGCGCCACGGTGCGAAACCGTGACGCCGCGCAATCTCGTCGAGAACCATGAACCCGATATTGTGCCGGTTGCCCTGGTATTTCGCGCCAGGGTTTCCGAGTCCAACAAAGAGGCGCATGACGCGGTCTCCCGCGCCGGCTTACTTCTTCTTCGCCGGAGCCGCGGCAGCCGGAGCCTTCGCGCCAGCGGCAGGAGCCTTGGCACCAGCAGCCGGAGCCTTGGCACCCGCGGCGGGAGCAGCAGCGGCGGGCGCTGCGCCAGCGGCCGGCGCTTCCTCACCGTAGCCCGACGGCGGCACGATGGTGACCAGGGTCATGTCGGCGTCGCGGGCCAGCGTCTTGACACCCTTCGGCAGCTTGACGTCGGTGATGTGCAGCGACGAACCGATATCCAGCGCGCTGACGTCGACTTCGAGATACTGCGGGATGCTGTCCGCTTCGGCTTCAAGTTCGATCGTGTGGGCGACGATGTTGATGGTGCCGCCGCGCTTCACGCCCGGAGCGGTATCACCGCCATTCACGTGCAGCGGAACGCTGACGCGGATGGTGGCGCCTTCGCCAAGGCGGAAGAAATCGACATGGATCGGGAAATCCTTGACCGGATCGAGGTGGAAGTCGCGCGGAATCACGCGGTGCTTCTTGCCGTCCAGTTCGATGTCGAAAATGGTGGTCAGGAAACGGCCAGCCTGGATGCGCAGGCGGAGTTCCTTGTCGTCTACCGAAATCGGCAGCGGGGGCTTGTTGTCACCATAGATCACAGCCGGGATACGGCCGGCGCGTCGCTCTGCCCGTGCGGCCCCCTTGCCGCTCACCGGACGTGCGGTCGCCTTGAATTCCTTCACGGTCGCCATTGTCTAAGTCCTTGTTCTTGAAAAATTAAAGGCCGCTAGGCGGCCTCATTGGTCACGCTGCAGCAAGCCTCCAGGGGTGCGGGGGCTGCGGACGTGCCGGGCTTGTAGCGCCAAAGGGCCGAAATGACAAGGAAATGTCGGCAGGAAGCCGGGATTAGCCGGCCTTTCGCTTGGGTCCAAGTTTGCGGGCCTTGCGGAGATCATCGTTGATTTTAGTCTGCCAGCCAGTTCCAAGCGTTTTGTAGGATGCGACGACGTCTGGATCGAGACGGATGGTGACGGTGGCCTTTTTCAGAAGGTCATCAAGCGGCGGCCGCCCCGGCCGGATAACCCTGTCGCCTTTGCGGATCTCGGCTCTCTGCCACATTTCTTCGGTCCATTCCGGAGCGTCATCCGGATCTACCCAAGAGTCTGCTGCTGGGACATCAGATTTCGCCGAAGCGCCTACTGAACTTCTTGATTTCCCGCTCATGGCAAAACCTCATCGAGATGATGTGTCGACCAGTCGGACGGGATGTCCAGATCACGATGGCCATTCGGTCTTCTATCCAGCCAATCGTCGACAATCGAACTTCGCCGTAATCAAAGCGATCATCGGGAATCGTACGATGATTACCCGCGAACACTTTCTCCGCATCGACGGCGAAATCGATCCCTCGCTCGCTCAGCGTTTTCAAACGCTTCTGCGGATCGAAGGTGATCCTCACAGCTATAAACGTAAATACATAAATGGCTTCCGTCAAGCATTAGCGTATTTACATTAAAGCTGCGGGCGACCTTCAGCTGCCGAGCTTGGCCTCCAGCGCCACGATCCGCGCCGTCAGGGCCTCGTTCTCCTCGCGAGCCAGGCGGGCCATGTCTTTCACCGCCTCGAACTCCTCGCGCTTCACCAGATCGAGGTCGCGAAGGATCTTTTCGGCCTGGGTGCGGACGACGGTGTCCACCTCGCGCTTGACGCCCTGGGCGGCGCCGGCGGCTTCGTTCATCAAGCGGCCGATCTCGTCGAATAACCGATTGTTGGTCTGGGTCATGGCAAGAACTCCGGTCGTATGAACTCAAAGGCCGCGTCGAGCGATGCGGCAGACAATGGCGATCCCGCGCATTTACTTCAAGCCTTGCTTCGCTTCCACAGTCACGAACGCGAATATCCCTTAATTCGTCATGGCCTTGTGCTTTACTGCTGACATCGGGAGCCGTAAGCCCACACCATGCCATTCCTCGCGATCGATTTTCCTGCCTTCAGCCCCATCGCCATTGCGATCGGCCCGATCGTCATTCGCTGGTACGCGCTGGCCTATATCGTCGGCATCGTGCTCGGTTGGGTCTATGCGCGTGCACTGATCAAGCGCGAGAGGCTCTGGGGCGGCCCGGCGCCGGTGTCGCTGCTGCAGTTCGACGACTTCATCCTGTGGGTGACGCTCGGCATCATCATCGGCGGGCGAACCGGCGAGGTGCTGTTCTGGAATTTTCCTTACTACTACGCGCATCCGCTCGAGATATTCCAGCTCTGGAACGGTGGCATGTCGTTCCACGGCGGCTATCTCGGCTGTGTCGTCGCCGTGATGGCTTTCGCGTGGTCGCAACGCATATCGATCCTGTCGCTCGGCGACCTCACTTGTGCGGTGGCGCCGATCGGCATCTTTCTCGGCCGCGTCGCCAATTTCGTGAATGGCGAATTGTGGGGCCGCGTGACCGATGCCAGCGTGCCATGGGCCGTCATCTTCCCGCATGCCGGGCCGCAGCCGCGCCATCCGAGCCAACTCTATGAAGCCGGGCTCGAAGGGCTGCTGCTGTTCATCATCCTCGCCACCATGGTCCGCATGGGGGCGCTCAAACGCCCGGGCATGATCCTCGGCGCCTTCACCATCGTCTATGGCTGCGCACGGATCGTCGGCGAACTGTTCCGCGAGCCTGATGCGCCGACGGGTTTCGTGATCGGCCAGATCACCATGGGGCAGCTTCTGTCCGTGCCGATGATCGCGGTCGGCCTGGTGCTGATCGTGAGAGCGTGGCGCCTCCCCGCGCGCGCGCAACTTTCCCCGAGCGAGGTTTGACGGTGACCGATCATTCCGCGCTACTGCTCGACGAGATCAAACGCCTGATCCATTCCACCGGGCCGATGCCGGTATGGCGCTATATGGAGTTGTGCCTGACGCATCCGCGTTATGGTTATTACATCGCGCGCGATCCGCTCGGCCGCGAGGGCGACTTCACGACATCGCCGGAAGTCAGTCAGATGTTCGGCGAATTGCTCGGCCTGTGGGCCGCATCGGTCTGGCGCGGCATGGATTCGCCAACCGAGTTGCATCTGATCGAACTTGGCCCCGGACGGGGCACCATGATGGCGGATGCGCTGCGTGCCATGCGCGTCCTCCCCGATCTATACCAGGCGCTGCATGTGCATCTCGTCGAGATCAATCCGGTGCTGCGCGAGAAGCAGAAAGCCTTGCTGCCGGCGCTGCGCAAACTGACCTGGCATGACAGCATGGCCACCGTGCCGAATGGCCCGTCGGTGATCTTTGCCAATGAATATTTCGACGTACTGCCGATCCATCAGGCCATCAAGCGTGACGGCGGCTGGCACGAGCGCACCGTCGATATCGGCGCTGACGGCCAGTTGATCTTCGGGGCCTCGGCCGATCCGATCCCGCGCTTTGAGTTGCTGCTGCCACCGCTGGTGCGCGCGGCGCCGACCGGCGCGATCTTCGAATGGCGACCGGATAGCGAGACAATGACCATCGCCAGCCGCCTGCGCGATCACGGCGGTGCGGCCGTCATCATCGACTACGGCCATGTCCGCAGCGATGCAGGCGACACGCTGCAAGCGATCGCCAAACACAGCTATACCGATCCACTGAAAAATCCTGGTCAGGCGGATATCACCGCCCATGTCGATTTTCAGGCGCTTGCGCGCGCGGCCGAAGATGTTGGCGCACGCGTGCATGGACCGGTGACGCAAGGGGAATTCCTGAAGCGTCTCGGCATCGAGACGCGCGCCATCACACTGATGGCGAAGGCAACGCCGGAGGTTGCCGACACCGTCTCCAGCGCGCTGAAGCGGCTGATCGACAGCGGTCGCGGCGGCATGGGCTCGATGTTCAAAGTCATCGGCATTTCCGATCCGACCATCGACACACTGGTGGCGCTCAGCGACACGCCGGAGATTCCTGCATGAAGACCCTCGTTTCGCCTGCGCTGTCCAGTTTGCCCGGCCTGCGCCATGCCTTCTTTACCCGCGACGGCGGGGTCTCCAAGGGCATCTATGCGGGCTTGAACGGCGGCCTGGGCTCCAATGACGACCCTGCTGACGTCGCCGAGAACCGCAGGCGGATGGCAGCGGCGATGGGTGTCGAGACTGATCGTTTCCTGACCGTGCATCAGATCCATTCTCCCGATGTCGCTGTGGCGACTGCGCCGTGGAACGTGGAGACGCGTCCGCGTGCGGATGCGATGGTGACGGCCACACCCGGCATTGCGCTTGGCGTGACGACGGCCGATTGCGGTCCGGTGTTGTTTGCCGATGCCAAGGCGCGCGTGATCGGCGCTGCCCATGCCGGCTGGAAGGGCGCCTTTGGCGGCGTACTCGAAAACACCATCGACGCAATGGAGAAGCTGGGTGCCAGCCGCGCCACGATCACGGTCGCCATCGGCCCGCTGATCCGGCAACCGAGCTACGAGGTCGGCAGCGAATTCGTCGCGCGCTTCGTGGCTGCGGATTCCGCTTATGCGCGGTTCTTCATCCCGTCGTCGCGTGCGGATCATTCCATGTTCGATCTTGCAGGTTTCATCCGCATGCGGCTCGCACGCGCCGGCATTGCCGCCATCGATGACGTCGGCATCGACACCTATCCCGACGAAGCGCTGTTTTCCTATCGCCGGACGGTCCATCGCAAGGAGCCGGATTACGGCCGCCAGATCCACGCCATCACGCTCACGCATTAACCATTACGGGCATTTGGCCTGCGAGGTAACTCGTTAAAATTTAAAGCAAATCAACCATGGGACGGCGTCGGATCGTGCACCTTGGTAAGATCTGCGGCGATCACGCCCTAGACCTTAACGCATTTTAACGATATCGCTCGACCATCCGGACGCGACACGCAGCCGGTCCACGTCGGACGCCCCTGCATGCAACGAGCTGCTGCCTTTGCCTCACGAATCAAGCTGTTGCCGGCAACCGTTCTGCTCGGCGCCACGCTCGCTCTTGGTGGCTGCGTCAGCAATTCGGGCGGACCGATGAACGCCCAGGCCAGCATGTCGCCCGCCGGCGGCGCAACGATCGCTTTCGAATCCATCGACGGGCCGCCGCCGCAGGTGTTCGAGCGCATGGTGAGCGTGCTCGACAGCGAAGCCAAACTGCGCAGCCTGGCCGTGGTCTCGCGCAATGCCAGTGCCGCTTTCCGCGTTCGCAGCTATCTATCCGCGCAGGTCCGCGGCCGCAACACTACCATCGCGTGGGTCTGGGACGTTTACGACCGCGACCAGCAACGCGCCTTTCGGTTGAGCGGTGAGGAGCCGACGGGCAAGGGCAATCGCGACGCGTGGGGCACTGCAGACGACCTCACGCTGCGCCGGATCGCGCAGTCCGGCCTCACCGGCCTCAGCACCATGATCAACGGCGCCGCTCCCGGCGACAGCGCGCCGGAGCCCGTGCCCGCCGCAACCGGCCCGGCGATCGCCAGCACCGATGAGTTGCCGCGCCAGGCCACTGCATTCGCCGACATGCGCTAACATAGGCGCGAAGCGCGCCAGCCATCCCATTTTGCGCAGGAAAACCGTGATCTGCGGGTTGCAAAGTGTGACATCCGCTTGATATCACCTCGCTCGGCTAGACTAGTTCTTGTGGGTAACCCGATATGCTGAACGTTGTATCCACCAAACCGCGGGGAGACGCGTCGATGTCGGGTAAAAACGGTTCGATCAAGCTGGTCGCCGGCAACTCCAACCCGATCCTCGCCAGGGAGATCGCGGACTGGCTGAAATTGCCGCTGACAAAAGCCAGCGTGCGCCGCTTCGCCGATATGGAGATCTTCGTCGAGATCCAGGAGAACGTCCGCGGCTCCGACGTCTTTATCATCCAGTCGACGTCGTTCCCGACCAACGATCATCTGATGGAATTGCTGATCATCACCGATGCGCTGCGCCGCGCTTCGGCGCGCCGTATCACGGCGGTGATCCCCTATTTCGGTTACGCCCGTCAGGACCGAAAGGCAGGGCCGCGAACCCCGATCTCGGCCAAGCTGGTCGCCAATCTGATCACCCATGCCGGCGCCGATCGCGTCATGACGCTCGATCTGCATGCAGGCCAGATCCAGGGTTTCTTCGATATCCCGACCGACAATCTCTACGCCTCGCCCGTGATGGTGCGTGACATCAAGGAGAAGTTCGACCTCTCCAATCTCATGGTGGTCTCGCCGGACGTCGGCGGCGTGGTCCGCGCCCGTGGCCTCGCCAAGCGGATCAATGCCCCGCTGGCCATCATCGACAAGCGCCGCGAGCGCGCCGGTGAATCGGAAGTCATGAACGTGATCGGCGATGTCGCCGGCTATACCTGCATTCTGATCGACGACATCGTCGATTCCGGCGGCACGCTGGTCAACGCCGCCGACGCCCTGCTCGCCAACGGCGCCAAGGACGTCTACGCCTACATCACCCACGGCGTGCTGTCAGGCGGCGCGGCCGCGCGCATCAGCGGCTCCAAGCTGAAGGAATTGGTGATCACGGATTCGATTCAGCCTACCGAGGCCGTCATCACGTCGCATAACATTCGCACGCTCTCGATTGCCTCGCTGATCGGCGACGCGATTGGACGCACGGC
>SDZE01000136.1 GCA_004173095.1 Bradyrhizobiaceae bacterium | reverse complement strand
GAATTCCGATGAGCATTGAAGGCAAGATCAAAGAAGGTGCCGGCTTCGTGAAGGAAGAACTCAACGAGCACGGCAAGGACCCCGAGAGCAAGCAGAAGGCGCAGGAAGGTCGCGATCTTCGCAACGAAGGGCGTGTCGAGGACGGCAAGGCGCCGAAGACCTCCCCGCCCGGATCCGGTCATCCAGAGAAGTAAACCCTGAAAGCCCGCCCTTACCGGCGGGCTTTTTGCTTTGCAAAGACGCAAAACGCGTCGCAGTATGCGGCAGAAACCCAGCTGGTCGGCGCCGTATACGCGTGACAGCATAGCCAAAGCTTCCGATTTCTGCGCAAACTCCGGCCTCTCTTATGGCTTCGTTGCGTCTCCGCCATGTCCGACTTGCAGCACGACATCGACAGCCGCGAGGAGCGCAGAATCCTCGTCTATTCGATTGTGGTCACTGCCCTCGATGCTGTCATCGGTATTTCCGTAGGGCTCTCCATTAATTCGTCATCTATCGTTTTCGATGGCGTGTATTCAGTGATCGACGCCGCGATGACCGGGCTGTCGGTCGGCGTCTCGCTGCTGCTGACGCGCGGCTCGACCCGTTACTTTCAGTTCGGTTTCTGGCAGTTCGAGCCGATGCTGGTGCTGCTCAACAGTGTGGTGCTGGCCTTGTCGTGCGGCTATGCGCTGCTCGGCGCCCTGAACGATCTGTTCAGCGTTGGCCGCTCGGTATCGTTCGGGCCTGGCGCGGCCTATGCCATCCTTGCGGGATTGCTGGCGCTGATGATGGCCTATGTCATCGGGATGCGAGCGAAGCGGCTGGATTCCGAGCTGCTGTTGATGGATGCACGCAACTGGTTTGCATCGGGTCTGGTCAGTGTTGGACTTGGCATCAGCTTCTGGATTGCCGCGCGGATGCACGGGACGCAGTACGATCACCTGGTGTCGTATCTCGACCCGGCCGTGCTGGCGACGCTGAGCTTGCTACTGTTGCCCTTGCCGCTGCGGGCCTGCTGGCGCTCGGTGAAAGATATCGTCCAGGTGGCACCAGCGGAGTTGGATGAAGAGGTGCGGCAGATCGCGCGCGACATTCAGCAGCGTTACGGATTCGAGGATTTCTCCAGCTACGTCGCCAAGATGGGACGCGCGCGCTTCGTCGATATCACCTTCCTCGCGCCCGACGATCTCGGACCGCGCGAGGTGGATTTCTTCGATGCCATCCGGCGCGAGATCGCGGATCGTCTCGAGGCGGTACCGCCGAGCCATTGGCTCAATATCGAATTCACCAGCGATCCGGCCTGGCTGTAACGCTCACGCCGCTGCGCGCATCGCCATGCCCGTACGCGCGCGGGCGCGCAGCAACAGCCATGTAACGATGCTGACATTGAATAGATTCCAGCCGACGCCGTTCAGAAAGGCCGCATGATAGGATCCGGTGGCATCGAAGATGACGCCGGACAGCCAGCCGCCCAGCGACATGCCGGCGATGGTGCCGAGAATGACAATTCCGACACGCGTGGCCGCTTGCGACGCCGGCATCGCCTCCCGGACGATGATCGCATAGGCGGGCACGATGCCGCCTTGAAAAAGGCCGAACATGGCCGAGATGAGATAGAGCGAACTCAAGCCGTCGAAGAACAGATAGAATGTCAGCGCCACGCCTTGGGCGACGGCCCCGACCAGCAACGTGCGCAAGCCCCCGATGCGATCGGCAAGGAAGCCCGAGCCGACCCGGCTGATGATTCCGAAGGCCAGCATCAACGACAGCATCTCGGCGCCCCGCGCCGCGCCATAACCGAGATCGCCGCAATAGGCGACGATATGAACCTGCGGCATCGCCATGGCGACGCAACAGCCGATGCCGGCGACAAAGAGAATCGTCGTCAGCGTGTTGCTGCCGAGTTGCAGATCGATCCTGGGTGGCGGCGCATTGGCATGGCTGCGCCGTTCATTGGCGCCCATCTGCATGCGCAGAACGGCGAGCGTCAGTAACGTCAGCACGCTCACCACGATGGCGATGCCGATCTGGGTGGAGCGCCAGCCGACTGTCAGCATCCCCCAGCTCACCACCGGCGGCCAGACGGTGCCGCCGATATAGCTGCCGGTGGCCGCCAGCGCGACGGCGATGCCGCGTTTGCGCTCGAACCAGTGCGAGGCTTCGGCCATCAGCGGCGCAAAGGTAGCCGACGATCCCGCACCGATGGCGAGGTGCAGCAGGTTGAATTGCCAGAGTGCCGTGGTGAATGAAGTCAGCACATAGCCGATAGCCATCAGCACGGTGGCAACCGCGATGCTCGCGACGATCCCGAACCTGTCCGTCGATTTGCCGACGATGACGCCGCCGATGCCGAAGCCGATCATGGTGAAGGTGAAGGCCAGCGACGCATCACCGCGGGTGGCGGCGAAATCGAGCTGCACTGCCGGCAACACCACGACCACCGACCACATCCCGACAGAGCCGAGCGAGCCGACCACCAGCGCCAGCGCAAGCCTGATCCAGGCCTGACGGGAGTCGGGCTGAAAGGCTGGCGTTTCCGGAATGGCAGTTTCTGAAGGCACGGCGGCACCATGGTGGCGCGTTGCCACTGGGTCAAGCCGATCTGCTGAAGGATTAGGCATGCGAAAGCGATGCAACAGGAGGCACAACGGCTGATGACTGGTGTCCCTTCTCCCGCTTGCGGGGAAAGGTGGCGCGAAGCGCGGGATGGGGGCCGCCTCTCGTGACGTCGGTGTTTGTGGCTTCCGCACCCCGCCCCTCCCCAGCAACGGCGGGAGAGGGAGAAGACAGCACGGAACCTGCGTCAGGTCGTCCAATCAGGGCTCCGGTTAACCAAAGTTAACCGTTTGCTAACCATA
>SDZE01000150.1 GCA_004173095.1 Bradyrhizobiaceae bacterium | reverse complement strand
GGCAGCGTGCGATGCTGCACATCAGCGCCTGACTTCGCCAATGCAACGGCAAGTCGCTGCGCATTGCTGGCCGGAATGATCGGATCCATCTGGCCCGATACAATGAGCACCGGCTTGCCAGCGAGATCGACCGCCGGCGGGTCACGCAGCGGCACCATTGCGCGGTGCAGAATGGCGCCGCTCAGAACTTCCGGACGCAATTGCAGAACCGCCGCGGCGATATTCGCCCCGTTGGAATAGCCGAGTGCGATCGGCGACGGCAGATCGTATCGCTTGCGCGCATCGTTCACGAAGTCGGCGAGCTCATGGGCGCGCCGGCGCAGATCGTCCTCGTCGAAAATGCCTTCCGCAAGTCGTCGGAAGAACCGCGGCATGCCGTTTTCGAGGATCTGACCGCGCGGCGACAGCAGCGATGCACCGGGTGCAACGGCTTGCCCGAGCGACAGCAGATCGTTCTCGTCGCCGCCGGTGCCATGCAGCAGCAGCAGCGGCGTTGCTCCGTGCCGGTTGCCCGGCACGAAGCGATGGATATGAGACAGATCGGTCATGCCGTTACTTCCTTCGTTGCGAGCGGCGGCAACACGCGCTCGATCTCGCTGCGATGCTTCTCCAGAAAAGCCGGCAGCTTCAGATGCTCGCCGAGGGACTCGACGGGCTCGTCCACGGCAAAGCCGGGGACATCGGTGGCGATCTCGAACAGCACGCCGCCGGGTTCGCGGAAATAGACCGAGCGGAAGTAGTTGCGATCCTTCTGCT
The DNA here is from genome assembly GCA_004173095.1 of Bradyrhizobiaceae bacterium. Lineage (GTDB taxonomy): Bacteria > Pseudomonadota > Alphaproteobacteria > Rhizobiales > Xanthobacteraceae > Tardiphaga. Next base: position 2,103 of record SDZE01000150.1, on the reverse strand, counting down.
CCGTCACGTGCTGGCCGTGCACCTCGACGAGCTTGCGGCTCATCTCGGCCTGTTCGGCGTCGTTTTCCGCTCGGAACGCGACGTGATGCACCGAACCGCGGCCCTGACGACCCGGCAGGAAACCGCCGGCCTCGTAGATGTCGACGATGGCGCCTTCCTTCGCATCGCCGCTGAGGCGGATGATCGCCCCTTCGCGAGCGACTTCCTTGAAGCCGAACACGTCGGTGAGGATCGCGCTGGTCTTGTCGGCCTTCTCCAGCAGCAGCGTCACGCCATGAAAGCCGCGGATCGCATGCTCGGCCGGGATGTCGCCATTGCTCCAGCCGGCCTCGCTTTCGGCATTGGGCACGCCGACAAGCGCGAGGCTCATGCCGTCCGGATCGGTGAACGGCAGCACGCTTTCGCCAAAGCGCTTCTCGAGTGCTTCATGGGCGATGCCCTGTGCGACGAAACGATGCGTCCAGTAGCCGAGCGACTTCGCCGGCACGCGGAACGCGGTCTGCTGCGTCTGGCCGACACCGCCGCGGCCAGGTGCGGCATGCTCCCACGGGAAGAAGGTGAGGATGGTGCCCGGCTGGCCGGCCTCGTCACCGTAATAGAAGTGATACGTGCCGGGATCGTCGAAATTGACGGTCTTCTTGACGAAACGCAGCCCCAGCGCGCGGGTGTAAAAGTCGAAATTACGCAGAGCGGGGCCGGCGATAGCGGTCACATGATGGATGCCTGACATGGTCTTGTCTCCAGTTTGGGAGGCGTCTCGTCCTCCGTTGCCGAGATAATTAGGCAGTCTAAATTCAAAGACAATCTGGCCAATTGTGACATGACTGTCTATGTTTTGGAGACAATCGCGCGGACATGGACATGGACAAAATCGACAGCCTGCGGGCCTTCGTCAAAGTAGTCGAACTCGGAAGCTTTTCGGAGGCCGGCCGACAATTGCGGCTGTCGCGGTCGGCGATCTCGAAATATGTCGGCGATCTCGAAGAGAGCCTGGGCGTGCAACTCCTGAATCGCACGACCCGTCACGCCAGCCCGACGGAAAGTGGGCAGACCTATTTCGAACGCGCGCTGTCCATTCTCGGCGATCTCGACGCGGCCGATCAGGCGGTGGCGCAGGCGCAGTCCTCACCGCGCGGCCTGTTGCGGGTCAATGCCCCGATGTCGTTCGGCACGCTGCAGCTTGGGCCCGCGGTGGCGGATTTCATGGTTGATTACCCCGAGCTGCAGATCCAGCTCGTGCTGTCCGACGATCAGATCGATCCCATGCAGGGCGGGTTCGATGTGACGTTGCGGATCGCCGATCTGGAGTCGTCCAGCCTGATTGCGCGAAAGATTGTCGCGATCGATCGCGCGGTCTGCGCATCGCCGGCCTACCTCACGCAACACGGCGCGCCTTCGGTGCCCGCGGATCTGCGGCGGCACACGCTGCTGACCTATGGCTTCCTGCTCACGGGCAATCAGTGGAAGCTCACCGGCACCGACGGCGACCACTGGGTGCAACCGAACTGGACGCTGTGCGTCAACAATGCCGAAGTGCTGCGCGACGCTGCGGTGGCGGGCAGGGGCGTCGCGTTGCTGCCGACCTTCATCGCCGGCGATGCATTGCGCGCCGGCACGCTGCAGAGGCTGCTGAAGACCTACAAGGCCCCGCCGCTGACGCTTTATGCGCTGTATCCGCCGACCCGGCATCTCGCCGTCAAGGTGCGGCTGTTGATCGATTTTCTGGTCGCGCGTTTCGCCGGCGTGCCGAGCTGGGATGCGCGCCTCTAGCGCCACACCGCGCGCATGCGCGAATTGATATCGAAGCGCACATTCGGCATCCCGGCGCCGCGTGCGGTTTCCGATCCGGCGCGCGGCCAGCTGGTGCGCTCGAACAGATGCAGCAGCGCTTCGGGAATGAAGCGCGTGCGCGACGCATAGACGTGGCGATCGCCCTGCGCATGCTGGCCGTGGGTGAAGAAGCGCTGCGGCACCATCAGATGCAGATCGTCCTTGGCGCGTGTCATCGCCACATAGAGCAGACGCCGCTCTTCCTCGATTTCGGCGGAGGTGCCGCAGCGCTTCTTCACCCACGGCCAGCACGCGCAGGGCGATCGCCACGTC
>SDZE01000061.1 GCA_004173095.1 Bradyrhizobiaceae bacterium | reverse complement strand
TAGTTCGCATTGAGGATCGCAACCTCCGTGGCGGAGGTGAGACCGGCGCCGCCCATCATCAAAATGTAGATGTAGGAGATCGTCAGGATCGACGCCGAGCCGTAAGGCGCGGCCGACACCGGGCCGACCGGGGCATTGCCATCGGTGGCGGGATGGCCGGGCAGGAACGGCGCGAGATGCGCCTTGACGCCGATGGGGCCCATGCCGGGCCCGCCGCCGCCATGCGGGATGCAGAACGTCTTGTGCAAATTGAGATGGCTGACATCGGCGCCGTAGTCGCCGGGCTTCGACAAGCCGACCTGCGCATTCATGTTGGCGCCATCGAGATAGACCTGGCCGCCATGGGCGTGGACGATCTCGCAGATGTCGCGGATATGCTCTTCGAACACGCCATGCGTCGACGGATAGGTGATCATGATCGCGGCAAGATTGGCCGCGTGCTTCTCCGCCTTGGCGCGGAGATCCGCGACGTCGACATTGCCGTCCTTGTCGCAGGCGACCACGACCACGCTCATGCCGACCATGGCGGCCGACGCGGGGTTGGTGCCGTGCGCCGACGAAGGGATGAGGCAGATGGTGCGCTGATGGTCACCGCGGGCCGCATGATAGCCGCGGATGGCGAGCAGGCCGGCATATTCACCCTGCGCGCCGGAGTTCGGCTGCAGCGAGACGGCATCATAGCCGGTGATTTCGCACAGCCATTTCTCCAGCGTGGCGAACAGCCGGTGATAGCCTTGCGCCTGCTCGGATGGCACGAACGGATGCAGCGAGCCCCAGGCGGGCCATGTCAGCGGCATCATCTCCGTCGTTGCGTTCAGCTTCATCGTGCAGGAGCCGAGCGGGATCATGGCGCGGTCGAGCGCCAGATCGCGGTCGGAGAGCTTGCGCATGTAGCGCAGCAATTCGGTTTCGGAGCGATGGCTGTGGAACACCGGATGCGTCAGGAACGACGATGTGCGTTTCAGCGATGACGGCAGGCCATCACTGACGCCGTGCTCGATATTGGCATAACCGAGCTGGCCACCGAAGGCGCGCCAGATCGCCTCGACCGTTTCCGGCGTCGTGGTCTCATCAAGCGCGATGCCGATGGTCCCATCACCGATATGCAGGTTGATTCTCTCGGCCTGCGCAGCGGCGATGATGCCGGCCTGCTTGTCGCCGACCTTGATGGTGATGGTATCGAAGAAGGACTCGCTCTCGGGCGCGAAGCCGAGCTTCTTGAGGCCCGCCGCGAGCGTCAGCGCCCGACGATGCGTGGTGCGGGCGATGTATTTCAGACCCTCGGGGCCGTGGTAGACCGCATACATCGATGCGATCACCGCGAGCAGCACCTGCGCCGTGCATATATTCGAGGTCGCCTTTTCGCGGCGGATATGCTGTTCGCGGGTCTGCAGTGCCAGCCGATAGGCGGGCTCGCCGCGCGAATCGATGGAAAGGCCGACCAGGCGGCCGGGGATCGAGCGCTTGATCGCGTCGCGCACCGACATATAGCCGGCATGCGGACCGCCATAGCCCATCGGCACGCCGAAACGCTGCGCCGATCCGATCGCGATGTCGGCGCCGAGATCGCCGGGCGAGGCCAGCAGCGTCAGCGCCAGCAGATCGGCGGCGACGATGGCGAGCGCGCCCTTGGCTTTCAGTGCAGCGATCGCGGGCTTGAGATTGCGCACCACGCCGCTGGTGCCGGGATATTGCAGCACCGCGCCGAACACGTCGGCCTTGTCGAGATCGGTGAGGGGATTGCCGACCTGCAGCGACCAGCCGAGCGGCTCGGCCCGCGTGCGCAGCACGGCCAGAGTCTGCGGATGCACCTCATGATCGACGAAGAAGGTCTTGGTCGTCACCGACGATGCACGCTCCGCCAGCGCCATCGCTTCGGCGGCTGCGGTGGCTTCGTCGAGCAGCGAGGCATTCGCGACATCGAGGCCGGTGAGATCGCAGATCATGGTCTGGAAGTTGAACAACGCTTCCAGCCGTCCCTGGCTGATCTCCGGCTGATACGGCGTATAGGCCGTGTACCAGGCCGGGTTCTCCAGAATGTTGCGTTGGATCACCGTTGGCAGAACGGTGCCGTGATAACCGCAGCCGATCAGTGAGGTGAACACCTGGTTGCCGGTCGCCAGCTCCGTCATATGCGCCAGTGCCTCGGTTTCGCTGAGCGCGGGGCCGGTATCGAGCGGGGTCCGCTGCCGGATCGAGCCCGGTAGCGTTTCGTCCATCAGGCCGGAGAGGCTCTTCGCACTCACCGTCGCCAGCATCGCCTGGATGTCGGCAGGCGAGGGGCCGAGATGGCGGCGGACGAAATCGGTGGCGACGTCGGCGGTGGTGCTTGTCAGGCTCATCGGTGATCCTCGAGCGAGTTTTTCAGAGCTTGTAGGGTGGGCAAAGGCGCTCTTGCGCCGTGCCCACCACCACGATGGATATTGAAGGTGATGGGCACGCTACGCTTTGCCCACCCTACGAAACGTCGGTCTGCAGGGTGGGCTAAGGCGCCGTTGCGCCGTGCCCACCACGGTCACATCAGGCGCTGTGCGCCTTGTAGGCTTCGGCATCCATCAGGCCGTCGAGCTCGCTCTTGTCGGCGAGCTTCAGCTTGAAGAACCACGCCTTGCTCTCGGCATCTGAATTCACCAGGGCCGGTTCGGCGGCGAGGCCGTCATTGATCTCGACCACTTCGCCGGTGATCGGCGCATAGACGTCGGAGGCGGCCTTCACCGATTCCACCACCGCGGCGGCTTCGGCCTTCTTCAGCGCACGACCGACTTTCGGCAATTCGACGAACACGACGTCGCCGAGCTGCGACTGCGCGAAATCGGTGATGCCGACGGTGACGATGTCGCCGTCGATGGCGAGCCATTCATGGTCTTCGGTGTAGAGGGTGGTGGTCATGGATGAAGTCCTCAGCGCTTGTAGTTGTTCGGGACGAACGGCATGGCGGCGACGGTCAGCGGCATGCGCTGTCCGCGCAATTCGGCAAATACCGTGGTGTCGTTGATCGCATGTGACGTCGGGACATAGCCCATGGCGATCGGCGCCGAGATGCTCGGGCCGAAACCGCCTGACGTGACCTTGCCGATGGGGTCGGCGGAGGTCGCATCGGCGAACAACAAGACGCCCTCGCGCACGGGGGCACGCCCCTCGGGCTTCAGCCCGACGCGCAGGCGCGTTGCGCCGTCATTGAGTTGAGCGAGGATGACATCGCCGCCAGGAAATCCGCCGGCCCGGGCGCCGCCGGTGCGGCGGCTTTTCTGGATCGACCAGTTCAGATTGCCTTCGACGGGCGTTGTCGTCGGATCGATGTCATGACCATACAGGCACATGCCGGCTTCCAGCCGCAGGCTGTCCCGGGCACCGAGACCGATCGGCAGCACGTCGGGATGATCGAGCAAGGCAGCAGCGAGCGCTGCGGCGTGATCGGCAGGGATCGAAATCTCGAAGCCATCCTCGCCCGTGTAGCCGGAGCGCGAGACGAAACAGGGGACGCCGTTCACCTGATGCGGACCTGCATCCATGAACTTCATCGTCGGTGCTTCCGGACAGAAACTTGCCAGCACGTCGGCTGCCTTTGGTCCCTGCAGCGCGATCAGCGCGCGGTCGGGCAGGGGCTCGATGATGCAGGTGTCCGACAGATGCTGGCGCAGATGCGCTTCGTCTTCGGCCTTGCACGCGGCATTGACGACGAGAAACAGATGATCGCCGAAATTCGCCACCATCAGGTCGTCGAGGATGCCGCCGTCTTCATTGGTGAACTGCGCATAGCGCTGCCGACCCGGCGCCAGCGCCAGAATGTCCATCGGCACCAGCTTTTCCAAAGCGAGTGCTGCATCCTCAAACTTGCCGGATTTCGCCCGCAGCACGATCTGCCCCATATGGGATACGTCGAACAGGCCGGCGGCCGCGCGGGTGTGCAGATGTTCCTTCAGAACGCCGGTGGCGTATTGCACCGGCATGTCATAGCCGGCGAAGGGCACCATCTTGCCGCCGCGTGCCACATGCAGCGCGTGCAGGGGCGTTTGCTTCAAAGTCGAGGTTTTGTCGGTCGCAAGCATCTGTCGGGCCCTCGCGGTTCCCCGGGCAGATTCCCGGAGATATCGCAGAAGCCCCATCTGTCGCTGTGCCTGAGAGTATTATCCCGTCGGCGGACGCTCGCGGCCAAACCCTTTCCTGAAGGGGTATGCCCGCAGCGCCTCTTTCCAGATGCTTAGTCCGTCACGCGGTCCGTTTGCCTGAGAGTTTCCGGGGCGGTTGCTCCTTCGGCGCCGGTCCTCCAAATCAAAAAATGAGGGGACCAGTCTCTCCCGACGTGACGTCGTTCAATACCGGCACAAGATCACACCATCCCGGAAACTGTCAACGCAGTTGCAGCATCTTTCAACTGCCCTGTGCTAGCGCGGCAACCCCATGATTATCCTGCACAGTTTCTGGACAGCGGCGTCCCCCCCGGTCTAAAAGCGACCGGTTGTGGCACGAGGCCGCGGATGTGCCGCGGCCGTTTTAGGCGTGATTGGACGGGCATGAGCGGCGTTAACGAGATCAGGTCGGCATTTCTGAATTACTTTGCCAAGAACGGCCACGACATCGTGTCGTCGTCGCCGCTGGTGCCGCGCAACGATCCGACCTTGATGTTCACCAATGCCGGCATGGTCCAGTTCAAGAACGTCTTTACCGGCATCGAGAAGCGGCCCTATCAGCGCGCCACCACGTCGCAGAAATGCGTCCGCGCCGGCGGCAAGCACAACGATCTCGACAATGTCGGCTACACCGCGCGTCACCACACCTTCTTCGAGATGCTCGGCAACTTCTCGTTCGGCGATTATTTCAAGGACCGCGCCATCGAGCTGGCCTGGAATCTGATCACCAAGGAATACGGACTTCCCAAGGACAAATTGCTGGTCACCGTCTATTCGGAAGACGACGAGGCATTCGACCTGTGGAAGAAGATCGCGGGCCTGTCGGAGTCGAAGATCATCCGCATCCCGACCTCGGACAATTTCTGGCAGATGGGCGATACCGGCCCGTGCGGCCCGTGCTCGGAAATCTTCTTCGACCACGGCGACAAGATCCCAGGTGGTCCGCCCGGCTCGCCAGACGAAGACGGCGACCGATTCATCGAGATCTGGAATCTCGTGTTCATGCAGTTCGACCAGCTGGCGCCGGGCAACCGGATTTCGCTGCCGAAGCCTTCGATCGACACCGGCATGGGCCTTGAGCGCATCGCCGCGGTGCTGCAGGGCAAGCACGACAATTACGACATCGACCTGTTCGTCGCGCTGATCCGCGCCATTGCCGAGCAGACCGGCGCCGATCCGCACGGCCCGATGAAGGCCTCGCTGCGGGTGATCGCGGATCATCTGCGCGCGTCGTCGTTCCTGATCGCCGACGGCGTGCTGCCGTCCAATGAAGGCCGCGGCTATGTGCTGCGCCGGATCATGCGCCGCGCCATGCGCCACGGCCAGCTGCTCGGCGCGCGCGAGCCGCTGATGTGGAAGCTGGTAGCGACGCTGGTGCGCGAGATGGGCGAGGCCTATCCGGAATTGCAGCGCGCGCGTGCGATGATCGAGGAAACGCTGCGGCTGGAAGAAACACGCTTTCGCAAGACGCTGGACCGTGGCCTCACCATTCTCGACGACAAGAGCGCGACGCTGAAGCAGGGCGACATGTTCGACGGCGAGACCGCGTTCACGCTGTACGACACCTACGGTTTCCCGCTCGATCTCACCCAGGACGCGCTGCGCAATCGCGGCATCTCGGTGGACATCGCATCTTTTACCGATGCGATGGAAAAGCAGAAGCAGAAGGCGCGTGCATCGTGGTCCGGCTCGGGCGAGGCGGCGACCGAAACCGTCTGGTTCGGCCTGCGCGACAAGCTCGGCGCAACGGAATTCCTGGGCTATGAAACCGAAAGCGCCGAAGGTGCCGTGACCGCGCTGGTCAAGGACGGCGCCGAAGTCGAGAGCCTGACCACCGGCGAGACCGGCGCCGTCGTGCTGAACCAGACGCCGTTCTATGCGGAGTCGGGCGGTCAGGTCGGTGACCTCGGTGTGCTCACGGGCGAGGGCGTCACCTTCCGCGTGACCGACACCCAGAAGCGCGCCGGCGATCTGTTCGTGCATCTCGGCACGGTCGAGAGCGGCACGCTGAAACTCGGCACAGCGCTGGCGCTCGATGTCGATCACAGCCGTCGCACCGCCATTCGCGCCAATCACTCGGCCACCCATCTGCTGCATGAAGCGCTGCGCCAGGTGCTCGGCGATCACATCGCGCAGAAAGGCTCGTCGGTATCGGCGGATCGCCTGCGATTCGACTTCGTGCATCAAAAGCCGATCACCGCCGACGAACTGCGTCAGGTCGAGGATATCGCCAACACGGTGGTGCTGGAGAACGACGAGGTCACCACGCGGCTGATGGCCGTGGACGATGCCCGCGAGGCCGGAGCCCGCGCGCTGTTCGGCGAGAAATATGGCGATGAAGTGCGCGTCGTCTCAATGGGCCGGATGCCGCGTGATAGCGGCAGCAACGCGCTCGGCTGGTCGGTCGAACTGTGCGGTGGCACCCATGTGAAGCGCACCGGCGATATCGGCATGATCTCGGTCACGGCCGAGAGTGCGGTGGCGTCCGGCGTGCGTCGTATCGAGGCCTTGACCGGCAATCAGGCACGCCGTCATGCCAATGACACGATGGCGCTGGCCAAGAGCGCGGCGCATGAGCTGCGCACCACGCTCGACGACATGCCCGCGCGCATCGCAGCGCTGATGGAAGAGCGCAAGAAGCTCGAGCGTGAGTTGTCCGAGGCGAAGAAGACCATCGCGATGGGCGGCAGCGCTGGCGCCGCGGCCGGCACCGGCGGCGGTGATATCAGCGATGTCGGCGGCACCAAGCTGATGGCCAAGAGCGTCTCGGGTATCGAGATGAAGGATCTCAAGAGCCTGGCCGACGCCGGCAAGAAGCAGCTTGGCTCCGGCGTGGTCGCGATCATCAATGTCGGTGAAGACGGCAAGGCCGGCGTCGTGGTCGGTGTGACCGAGGACCTCGTCAAGCGATTCAGTGCCGTCGATCTGGTGAAGATCGCGTCCGAAGCGCTCGGCGGCAAGGGCGGCGGCGGCCGTCCGGATATGGCACAGGCCGGTGGACCCGACGGCGGCAAGGCCGATGACGCGCTAAAGGCAATCGCAGCGGCACTCGCGGGATAAGCACACACCGTCGTCATCATGGCGAGGAGACATCGGGTCCGGCTTTGCCGGCCCGATGATGAACTCTGAGACGCGGTAACCGAATTCCTGTTTCGAGAAATGAAGACGGGACTGCTTGGTTAGGCTCGCAATGGCGCTGCCAATTGAACGCCATGACAATTGTAGCTAGTTATTCAGCGCCGCCACCACAACCGCCGTCGGTGATAACGAACATGTTTGGGGCTGCGACCATGGGTAGCCTCATTTGATGCTGGTATCCTTTGGCCCCATGCGTCAAAAAGCGGCATGGAGCACAATACCCCTCTGATTTCGACCGTCGTCGTCGGCCTCGTGCTGGCTTTCGTTTTTGGTGTGATTGCGCAACGCATTCGCGTTTCACCGCTGGTTGGCTATCTGCTCGCCGGCGTCATGATGGGGCCGTTCACGCCGGGCTATGTCGCGGATCAGAAACTCGCCAACGAACTCGCGGAAATCGGCATTATTCTCCTGATGTTCGGTGTCGGCCTGCATTTCTCCCTGAAGGATTTGCTGTCCGTCAAAAACATCGCGATCCCCGGTGCCGTCGTGCAGATTACGGTGGCCACGCTGCTCGGCATCGGCCTCGGCGAATTGCTGGGCTGGGGCCTCGGCGGCGGGCTGGTGTTCGGTCTGGCGCTGTCGGTGGCATCGACCGTGGTGCTGCTGCGCGCGTTGCAGGAGCGCCGTCTGGTCGACAGCGAGCGTGGCCGCATCGCCATCGGCTGGCTGATCGTCGAAGATCTGGCCATGGTGCTGACGCTGGTGCTGCTGCCTGCGATCGCGCCATTGCTGAAGGGCGAGGGCGGCGGCGATCTGTCGGCGCTGGTGATGCCGGTGCTTGTCACGCTCGGCAAGGTCGCGGGCTTCGTCATCTTCATGCTGGTGGTTGGCCGCCGTGTCATCCCGGCATTGCTGCATTACGTCGCCCATACCGGCTCGCGCGAACTGTTCCGTCTCGCCGTGTTCGCGATCTCGCTGGGTGTCGCGTTTGGCGCGGCCATCGTGTTCGACGTCTCGTTCGCGCTCGGCGCCTTCTTTGCCGGCATGATCCTCAGCGAATCCGAACTTAGCCAGCGCGCCGCCAACGAGACGCTGCCGCTGCGCGACGCGTTCGCCGTGTTGTTCTTCGTCTCCGTCGGCATGCTGGTCGATCCCGCCATCATCCTGCGCGATCCATTGCCGCTGCTGGCGACGGTCTTCATCATTCTGGTCGGCAAATCCGTCGCAGCTTTCGGCATCGTGCGGCTGTTCGGCTATCCGCAATCGACCGCGCTCACGATTTCAGCGTCGCTCGCGCAGATCGGCGAGTTCTCGTTCATCCTTGTCAGTCTCGGTGCCAGCCTCGCGCTGCTGCCCGATCGCGGCCGCGATCTGGTGCTGGCCGGCGCGATCATCTCGATCATGATCAATCCGGTGTTCTTCGCCATCCTCGATCGCATGGTCGCCAAGGAAGAAGCCGAACCGCAGCCCGCGCGTCAGCCCGATCCGGCCAAGCCGGTCCTGCGCGATCCGCCGCCGATCTCCGAACTCACCAATCACGTTGTGCTCGTCGGCCACGGCCGTGTCGGCAGCGTGGTCTCGACGGCGCTGCGTGCGGCCAGATTGCCGTTCCTCGTTATCGAGGACACGCCCGGCGTGGTCGAGCGCTTGCGCGAAAGTCATGTCGATGTGATCACCGGCAACGCCGCGGCGCCCGATATGCTGCAAGCGGCCAATATTTCCCAGGCCCGCGGCCTGCTCGTCGCCATCCCTGATGCGTTCGAAGGCGGCCAGATCATCGCCAAGGCCCGCGCGCTCGCGCCGACCCTGCCGATCATCGCCCGCGCGCATTCCGATGAGGAAGTCGCCCATCTCAAATATCACGGCGCCAATGTCGTGATCATGGGCGAGCAGGAAATCGCCAAGGCGATGCTGCTGAAGATCGGCGCGACGATGGCGGTGTGAGCTGCCACCGCAGCGTGAATGCCGTCGGATTTGGGAGCCTAGACGAGGGTCGGAAATAACCGGTCCACCATCGCGAGGCCGCCCCACGCTTCGAAGAGCGGGCCGGCGATATCCTCGATCTTATCAACGGGCCAGTGTGGCGCCTGTGCTCGCGGCGTGAACCGTGAGCCGGGATAGACGATGTAGACATAATTAGCCTTTCGATCGCCGCCCGCCCGCGCGAGTTTGGTGATCGGAAACGACGGGTCGTGGAGATGCAAGTTGAGCGCGACCCTGATCGATGCTTCGCCCACATCGGGATTAGTGTCCGCGAAAATCGCCGAACAATAGCGGTTGTTTTTTAGATTGACGACCGTACATAGATCTCCGAGACGAACGCCGGGAGCAAAGTCGTCGGGCAGGACAATGTAAGGAACGAACTCGGCATCGACATAGGCATCGGCGTCCCAGTCATCGCCGCGTTGCAGGCTGGTAGCCGAGACGTAGAAGCCATCGCGCGGCCCTTTGCCGACATGATTGTTGCGGGATTGTCCTTGAATGTATTTTTTCGAGTAGCTATTGGCGTTGCCGATATCGTCCAGCGCATCCGGATTGCCGGCATCCGGATGATAAGCACGTGCCGATCCATCCGCGTCGATGGCGATCTTCGCCTTGAAGAATAGCGGCAGGCTGCCGGTAACGCGCTTGACGACGATTGATCGCTCTCCGTCCCTGAGATCGGTTCGAACGGTTTCGGACGCTGGCAGCGCGGGGTTAGGCGCGATTACAACGGGCGCTGCAACCAGCGTCGATAAGGCCAGTGTATCAACAGCGATTGGATTGAGGACGTCGCCCAAGATGCGCTCGATCGCGCCGCTCCATTGAAACAGTTCGAAATTCTGCGGATCGTCGTGGCCATCGTCGATGCCGGTATCAAGGACGCAATGGAATGCCGGGATCAGAAACTGGCCGCGTCTGACAGATGCAGCCAGATAGCACAACGCCAGCCTGTCATAGGTCGCTTGTGTAAAACCCGGCTGTGGCGCCACGGCGTGGTAACCGAAGCCGCCCTTGATCCGTGGCTGAACCAGCTCGTGATGCAGAAACAGTCCTTTCAGCGATGGCTCGCGCTCGAATTTGGTGGCGCGCCAGCCCACGGAATAATCGTGGCCGGTTCTGGATTCGCCGAGACGATTGATGAAGACGTGAGCCGAATTCACGGGGCGCGATGCGAGATCATTGCTTGGCCAAGCGGCCGTATTGATGGTCGTGGGAAATGCGCTGCCGACGAGTTCGTCACTGGTATCGTGAATTACGAAATAGGTGGCAGGATTGCCGGCCAGTGTTTGCGACACGGCTCCGCCGAGATCGCCACCGATCGTCGCGGCCGAGATCCCTTTCCGCGCCAGATATTGGCCCAATTGTGCCTTGGTGAACGTCGGAGGCTGTCCGACAAGGCTTTGGAGCTTGTCGGGCAATGGCGCCGGGCCGGTGTCGATGTTGCCACCGATCCGTACTTTGCGCAGCAAACAACTCGCCTGAGCAGCCGCCGAACCGGAAAACATCTGTGCGGCAGAGGAAAACTGACACGCCTGGGCCATCGCAGTCCTCGAAATATTGCGCCCGCGAGCGCGATCTATCTTAGGCTGCATTGAGACTAGCGTTCTTCCCTCGATTGAACAGAGATAAAACCGCGTGTCATCGAAAAAAATTAGGCGTGCAGTTACCCTGCGCCGATCGTCCTTCGCAAAAACGCATATCCCAGCGCCTGGCTCTGCGCCTGTTTGCTGTTGTCCACCGCGCCCGCATGTCCGCCGGCGACGGTCTCGTTGAACCAGGCCGGGGCGCCCAGTTCCTGCAGCCGCGCCGCCATCTTGCGCGCGTGGCCGGGATGCACGCGATCGTCGGTGCGGTTGGTGGTGATCAGGATCGGCGGATAATCCTGCGACGCCTTGGCGAGGTGATACGGCGAGAATTTCTGCAGATAGGCCCACTCGTCGGGAATTTCCGGGTCGCCATATTCGGCGATCCAGCTCTGGCCGGCGAGCAGCTTGGTATAGCGCGCCATGTCGAGCAGCGGCACGCTGCACCAGATCGCGCCGAACAGGCGCGGGTAGCGCGTCAGCATGTTGCCGACCAGGAGCCCGCCATTGCTGCCGCCGTGGCAGGCGAGCTTGCGTGCGCTGGTGATGCCGGATGCCGCGAGGTCGCGCGCCACCGCGGCGAAATCATCATGCGCGACATGCTTGGTGTTCTTGCGTGAGGCCAGGTGCCATGCGGGGCCGAATTCGCCACCGCCGCGGATATTGGCGATGGCATAGACGTGGCCGTGTTCAAGCCACAGCTTGCCGGCAATGGCCATATAGGCCGGGGTCATCGATATTTCGAACCCACCATAGCCATACAGCACCGTCGGCCGCGGCGGTCCGCCCGCCGACAGGTTCTTGCCGATTAGGAAGTAGGGGATCCTGGTGCCGTCCTCGGCGACGGCATGACACTGCTTCACCTCGATTCCCGCGGGATCGAAATTCACCGGCGCGCTCTTCAGCGGCTCGGGGGCACCGTGGCCGTTCCACAGTGCCGTGCTGGTCGGCTGGTTGAAGCCGGTGATCGTCAGCAGCATCTCGCTGGCCAGTTCGGGGTCGTCCTCGCCGCCGAAACTCTGCGCCGCGATCGTCGCGTTGTCGGGCAGCCCCGGCAACGGCGTCTCCGTCCATCCGGCTTCACTCCGCTGCAGCAAGACCAGCCGGCCGCGGACATTGTCGAGGATCTCGAGCAGAATGCCGTGCCGGGTGTCCGACCACGATTGCAAGGCGCGGGTCGGTGATGGTGTGAACACGAGTTCGAAATCACGCGCGCCGGACAGGAAACGATCGAGATCGATCACCGCCAGCGCGCCGGTCGGAATGGTGAGATCGCCGACGGTCCAATCCTGCTTCGGGCTGATCAGCAGACGCTCGGCCTCGGCCGAGAGATCGACTTCTTCCGGCAGGTCGAGACGCAGGCGCTGGCCGGCATGTGGACCGTGCTTGCGTTCGATGAAGATATGCGAGCGCGTAAAATCCAGCGCGCGCCAATACATCACGCCTTCATGGCCCGGCCGGCGGTTGACGCCGAACCATGCGGCGACATCCTGCTTCTCGACTTCGAACACCGTTTCGGCTTTTGACAGCGGCGTGCCGCGCGACCACCGGCGCACCGTGCGGGTATAGCCGGCCTCGGTGCTGTCGTCGGGCGTCTGCGCGCTGCCGAGCAGCAGCGTGTCCTGATCGACCCAGCTTGCCTGCGTTTTGGCTTTCGGAATCACGAAGCCGTCGGCAACGAACGTCTTCGTCGCGATGTCGAATTCGCGCACCTCGATGGCGTCGGTGCCGTTGAAGGACAGGCTCACCAGCGCGCGTGACTTGTCGGGCGAGCGCGCGGCGCCGGCGAATGCCCAGGCGACGCCCTCCGCCTCGTTGAGCGCATCGATGTCGAGCAGCACGTCCCAGTCGGGTTTGTCGGTCTTGTAGCTGTCCAGCGTCGTGCGCCGCCACAGCCCGCGCGGATGCTGCGCGTCCTTCCAGAAATTATACAG
>SDZE01000062.1 GCA_004173095.1 Bradyrhizobiaceae bacterium | reverse complement strand
CGGTGTTCTTGCCACCTGCAATGCATTTGCCGGCATTGGCTTTTGTGGCCCGCCATGGCAACGGGGCATTTCATTTCACGGAATACGAGAGCATCGATGGCTGACACTTTCGCACCACCAGCGGACGGCAAACTTCATTTCGACGACGCGAGGAAACGCATCAAGGCGATCTTCATCGGCTCGATGGGCAATCTGGTCGAATGGTACGACTTCTACGCCTACACCGCCTTCGCACTATACTTCGCGCCAGCCTTTTTTCCGTCGAACGATCCGGTGGTGCAGCAGCTCAATGTCGCGGCCGTGTTTGCCGCCACCTTCCTGATGCGCCCGATCGGCGGCTGGCTGTTCGGCTATCTCGCCGACACCTATGGACGCCGGATGTCGCTCACCATCTCGGTGGTGTGCATGTGCTTCGGCTCGCTGATCATCGCCTGCACGCCGACCTATGCCTCCATCGGCATCGCCGCGCCAATCCTGCTCATCATCGCCCGCATGATCGAAGGCCTGAGCCTCGGCGGCGAATACGGCGCATCGGCCACCTATCTGTCCGAGGTTGCCGATCCCAATCATCGCGGCTTCTATTCGAGCTTCCAATATGTGACGCTGATCGGCGGCCAGCTCACCGCGATCATCGTCTTGATGCTGCTGCAGAAGGTCTTCCTCACCGAACAGGAGTTGAAGGACTGGGGCTGGCGCATTCCGTTCTTCATCGGCGCCGGCCTCGCCGTGTTCGCCGCGGTGATGCGTCGCGACCTGCATGAGACCGAACAATTCGTCGAAGCCAAGAAGCTGGCCAAGCCGATGGGATCGCTGAGCGCGCTGTTCAAGTATCCGCGCGAACTGCTTCTGGTGGTCGGCCTCACCGCCGGCGGTACGGCCGCGTTCTACACCTTCACCACCTATATGCAGACCTTCGTGAAGCTCTCGGTCGGCCTCACCGCCGACCAGACCACCACGGTGATCTTCGGCACGCTGGTGTTCGCCTGCCTGTTGCAGCCACTTTACGGTGGCCTGTCCGACAAGATCGGCCGCAAGCCGTTGCTGATCTTTTTCGGCATCGCCGGCACGCTGTGCACGGTGCCGATCCTGACCACGCTGCAGACCACCAAATCGCCGTTCGTCGCGTTTCTACTAATCTGCGGCGCGTGGGTGTTCGTTGCCGGCTATACGTCGATCAACGCAGTGGTGAAGGCGGAACTGTTCCCGACCAATATCCGCGCACTCGGCGTCGGCCTGCCCTATGCACTCACGGTCTCGATCTTCGGCGGCACCGCTCCGTGGGTGGCGCTGAAGTTCAAGGAAATGGGCAACGAGCACTATTTCTATTACTATCTCTCCGGCATGATCTTCCTGTCGCTGCTGATCTACGCCACCATGCGTGACACGAAACACACGTCGGCGATGCACCGCCACGAGTAACGATCAGACGATCGAGGAGCGTCAGTCATGACCGAGGACCACACCCCGCCGGATTCCAAGCTGACGCTGACCAAACAACGCTGGGCGCGCGAGGGCCGGTTTCTCACCGGCCGACACGCGCGCCCGGACGAGCAAAGGCTGCCGCCCGGCCAGCATTTAACGCAGGACTGGCCGGTGCTCGACCTCGGCATCACGCCGAACATTTTGCGCGAGCGCTGGCGGCTCGATGTCTACGGCGCTGTCGATACGCCGTTGTTCTGGGATTTTGCGCAGCTCTCGGCGCAGCCGCAATCCAGCTTCATGTCCGACATCCATTGCGTCACCACCTGGTCGCGCTACGACAATGCGTGGGAGGGACTCTCAACCCGCGCGTTGCTGGAGGCCTGCCAGCCGAAACCGGAAGCCCGCTTCGTGGTGCTGCAATCGCATGACGGCTACACCACAAATCTATCGCTGGAGGATTTTGCCGCCGACGACGCCTTGCTCGCGCATACATGGCAGGGCGAGCCGATCTCCGGCGAGCATGGCGGACCGGTGCGGATGGTGATCCCGCATCTGTATTTCTGGAAGAGCGCGAAATGGCTGCAGCGGATCGAATTCGTCATCGATGACAAACCCGGTTATTGGGAAGTCCGCGGCTATCATAATCGCGGCGACCCGTGGCTGGAACAGCGTTATTCGGAGGATTGAGGCCGGCCCGCCAGCTCAATCTTCCTTCCGTTGACCAGTTCGTGACCTCATGGTGAGGAGGCGCGACTTCAGCGCCGTCTCGAACCATGAGATGCTTGGCGCATCCTTCGAGACGCAGCGAAGGGGCCGCTCCTCAGGATGAGGCCAGAGCGAAAGGACTCCACCATGCAAACCGAGAAACTTCAATTTGCCGGCGCATCCGGCCACATGCTGTCCGCGGCACTGGACAAACCCGATGGCGACATCCGCGCCACCGCTCTGCTCGCGCATTGTTTCACCTGTGGCAAGGATACGCTCGCCGCCCGACGGATCGCCGACGCGCTGACCCTCCACGGGATCGCCGTGCTGCGTTTCGACTTCACCGGCCTCGGCTCCAGCGACGGCGAGTTCGCCAACACGACCTTCAGCTCCAATATCGAAGACCTCGTCTGCGCCGCCGGTCACCTGCGCATGCTGGGCAACGCGCCCACGATCCTGATCGGCCACAGCCTAGGCGGCGCCGCGGTCCTCGCGGCGGCCAGCGAGATCCCCGAGGCCAAGGCCATCGTCACCATTGCCGCGCCGTCCGATCCCGCCCATGTCACGCATCTGTTCGCTGAACACGTGGACGCCATTCGCGATCAAGGCGAGGTCGAGGTGAAACTGGCCGGCCGGCCGTTTCGGATCAAGCGCGCCTTCCTCGACGACATCGCCGAGCACAATCTGCTGACCCAGGTCGCAAAACTGCACAAGCCGCTGCTGGTGATGCAGTCGCCGGTCGACGACACCGTGGGGATCGACAACGCCACGCGCATTTTCATCGCGGCCAAGCATCCGAAGAGTTTCGTGTCTCTCGATCATGCGGATCATCTGCTGACCAATAAAGCGGATGCGATCTATGCAGCCGACGTGATCGCAGCATGGGCCTCGCGCTTCGTCGCGCCGGTCGCGCACGCCGCCAGCGAGGCCGTGCCGGACCTGCCGCGACCGGTCGTCGTCGCGGAAACGCGCGCCGGCAAATTCCAGCAGCAGATCACCATCGGTGCGCATCGCCTGATGGCCGATGAACCGGTCGCCGCCGGCGGCGAAGACACCGGCCCCGGCCCGTATGATTTTCTGCTGAGCGCGCTCGGCGCCTGCACCGCGATGACCATGCGCCTGTATGCAGACCGCAAGGCGCTGCCGATGGAGCGCGTCAGCGTCACGCTGAACCACACCAAGATTTACGCGAAAGACTGCGCGGAGTGCGAGACCAAGGACGGCATGCTCGACCAGATCGAGCGCGTGATCTCGATCAAAGGCCCATTGGACGCCGAGCAACGCGCCAAGCTGATGGAGATCGCCGACAAGTGCCCGGTGCACCGGACGCTGACATCCGAGATTCGAATCGTGACGAAAGCGGTCGACTAGAACCGTACGCAAACTGCCGGCGCATGCTCCAGAACCGCCCCGGTTCCCGTTGCGGAGGCAATCTCCGACAATGTTAATCCCGGGCGTTAACCTTTCTTAAAGATGTTCCTCGCAGCGCCTGCGCTGCGTGGTAAATCTGTTCCCGAGCCAAAGGAATCAGTTTCACGTCGACGCGCATTCGCGCCGGCGTCCTGCCGCAGATTGTTTGGGAATTTCATGAGCGAACGCCTGTCCTACCAGCCCTCCCGCGCGTCCCTCCCCGATCAGGAACAGAAGCAGGCGGCGCTCAGCTATCTCAACGAAGCCTGGGCCGAGGCGCGCCACGAGGGCGTCGATGGCGATTGCCTCGCGCAAGCGAGTCTGTTCGCAGCCTTTGCTGAGCTGGTCGGGACCTATGGTGAAGATGCGGTGGCCAAGTTCGTCGAGGGCCTGCCGACCAGGGTCCGCAACGGCGAGTTTTCACTGACACTGGCGCGGCAATAACCATTACCGTCATTGCGAGCGAAGCGAAGCAATCCAGTTCTTCGCTTGCGGCTTTCTGGATTGCTTCGTCGCTGCGCTCCTCGCAATGACGAAGATTGTTACGCCTTCAGTGTCTCGAGAAACTTCACCGTCTCGCCCTGTGACGGCGTCACCAATTCGCCCTGCCACATCACCTGCCTGCCGCGAACGAAGGTGCCGACCGGCCAGCCTTTCACGGTGACACCATCATACGGCGTCCAGCCTGCTTTCGAGGCCACCCATTCATTGGTGATGGTTTCGCTGCGCTTGAGATCAACCACGGTGAAGTCGGCATCATAGCCCGCAGCGATGCGGCCCTTCATGGCCATATTATAAAGCCGCGCCGGGCCGGCGCTGGTGAGATCGACGAAGCGCTGCAGCGACAGCCGGCCGGCATTGACGTGATCCAGCATCAGCGGCACCAGCGTCTGCACGCCGGTCATGCCAGACGGCGAGGCCGGATAGACCTTCTGCTTCTCCTCGAGCGTATGCGGCGCGTGGTCGGAGCCGAGCACATCGATGATGCCCTGCTCGATGCCCTTCCAGATTCCGGCACGGTGGCTGGCATCGCGCACCGGCGGATTCATCTGTGCCAGCGTGCCCAGCCGCTCATAGCAATCCGGCGCCGCCATGGTGAGATGATGCGGGGTCGCCTCGCAGGACGCCACATCCTTGTGATCGCGCAGATAGTCGATCTCTTCCTTGGTCGAGATATGCAGAACATGGATGCGCTTGCCGGTCTCGCGCGCGAGATTGACGAGTCGCTGCGTGGCCATCAGCGCGGCCACTTCGTCACGCCACACGGGATGCGAGCGGGTGTCGTTCTCGATGCGCAGATGCTTGCGCTCGTTGAGGCGGTATTCATCCTCCGCATGGAAGGCGGCGCGGCGCTTGATCACCTGGAAAATCCTGCGCAGGCTGTCATCGTCCTCGACGAGCAGCGCGCCGGTGGAGGAGCCGATGAACACCTTGACGCCGGCGCAGCCCGGCGCGCGCTCCAGTTCGGGCAGATCCTGCACGTTCTCGCGGGTACCGCCGATGAAGAAGGCGTAATCGCAATGCATGCGGTGATGACCGCGCTTCACCTTGTCGGTGAAAGTGGCTTCATCGATGGTGAGAGGATTGGTGTTCGGCATTTCGAACACCGCCGTGACGCCGCCCATCACGGCGCTGTGGGAGCCGCTTTCAAGGTCTTCCTTGTGCTCGAGACCCGGCTCGCGGAAATGCACCTGGGTGTCCATCACGCCGGGCAAGATATGCAAGCCCTTGCAGTCGATGGTCTTGCCGGCCTGCTCGGGACCGAAACTGCCCAGCGCCGCAATGCGGCCGTCACGGATACCGATGTCGCGCTGGCCCTCGCCATCCTGATTGACGACGATGCCGTTCTTCAAAATGGTGTCGAAAGTATCGCTCATACCGTCTCGCTTGCCGTCTGTGAATGTCGCGCGTGAATGGCGCAGGCCTTGTTACCGGCATCTTAGCGGCTTAACTTTGGCTGTCATATCCATCCGCATCGATTCCTGAATGTTTTCGAGATTTTCCGTATGAAGGCAGCATTTCTTCCCGATCGGGGCGTGGTGAAGATCGCCGGCGATGACGCCCGCGGCTTTTTCAACAACCTCGTCACCTCGGAGATCGACGACCTCGCGCCGGGCAGCGCGCGGTTCGCCGCGCTGCTGACACCGCAGGGCAAGATCGTGGCCGATTTTCTCGTCACGGAAGCGCCAGCGGGCCATGGCGGCGGGCTGCTACTCGACTGCCCCCGCGAACTGGCACAACCACTTGCGACCAAGCTCGGCTTCTACAAGCTGCGTGCCAAGGTAACTGTGGAGAATCTGTCGGACGGTCTTGGCGTGCTGGCGGTGTGGGACGGCGAACCGACGATGCAGCCTGACCTGACTTTTGCTGATCCGCGCAATGCCGCCCTTGGCTTTCGCATCTTGGTACCGGCCGATCTCGCTGAGAAGACGGCAACCGTGCTCGGCGCAGAGCTGGTCGATGAGAGCACCTATGAAGCGCACCGCATCGCCTGCGGCGTGCCCCGCGGCGGCATCGACTTCGCCTATGGCGATGCGTTTCCGCACGAGACCAACATGGATCGGCTGCATGGCGTCGATTTCGACAAAGGCTGTTATGTCGGCCAGGAAGTGGTGTCGCGCATGCAGCATCGTGGCACGGCGCGCACGCGGATCGTGCCGGTGACGTTCACTGGCATGGCGCCGATCGCTGGCACTGAAATTCGTGCTGCCGACAAACCGATCGGCACCATGGGCTCGTCGGCAGGCGAACGTGGTCTCGCGCTGCTGCGCACGGACCGCGCCAGCGATGCGCTGGACGCCAATGCACCTTTGTTGGCCGGCGACATCGCCATTCAGCTCGCCGATCCCGAAGCGGTTCGTGGCTTCGCCACCAAGAAAAACGCATGAGCAAGGCGCCAATCACCCATGCGGATGGCAAGACCCGCTGTCCGTGGCCGGGCGAGGATCCGTTCTATGTCGCCTATCATGACACTGAGTGGGGCGTGCCGGAATATGACGACCGCGCGCTGTTCGAAAAGCTGATCCTCGACGGGTTTCAGGCCGGCCTGTCGTGGATCACGATCCTGCGCAAGCGCGACAATTTCCGGAAGGCCTTCGATGATTTCCAGCCTGCGAAGATCGCGCGCTACAGCGAGAAGAAAGTGCATGCGCTGATGAACGATGCCGGCATCGTGCGCAATCGATCCAAGATCGAAGGCGCGATTCTGTCGGCCAAAGGCTATCTGAAGATCATGGAAGACGGCCCGGGTTTTTCGACGTTTCTGTGGGACTTCGTCGATGGCCGACCGATCGTGAACAACTTCAAGACTCACGCCAACGTGCCGGCCTCGACGCCGCTGTCCACCAAGATCTCCAAGGAATTGCAGGCGCACAATTTCAAGTTCGTGGGTCCCACCATCGTCTATGCGTTCATGCAGGCGACAGGCATGGTCAACGACCATCTCACCTCCTGCTATTGCCACGCGCTTTGCAGCAAAAAGAAGCGCCCGCTGCGGCTGAAGGCGACCTGATGGCGCGGGCGACCATCACCGGCGGCACCCCGCGTGCCTGGCAACGCATGCTGTCGGGCCGCAGGCTCGATCTGCTGGATCCCTCGCCGCTCGATATCGAACTGGCTGATATCGCACATGGCCTTGCCCGCATGGCGCGCTGGAACGGGCAGACGCGGGGCGCGCACATTTTTTCGGTGGCTCAGCACTCGCTGCTAACCGAAGCGATCATGCGCGAGCAAGCGGGGCGCGACGATCGGCTCACCAGCCTCGCCGCGCTGCTGCACGATTCGCCGGAATATGTGATCGGCGACATGATCTCGCCGTTCAAGGCCGTCATCGGCGACGCCTACAAGACGGTGGAACATCGCTTGCTGGCTGCGATCCATATCCGCTTCGGACTGCCGGCCAAGCTCGGTGCGGCGATGACGAAGGCGATCAAGACCGCCGATATGGGCGCGGCCTATCTGGAGGCCACACGGCTGGCCGGCTTCGCCGAGGCCGAAGCGAAGCGGCTGTTCGGCAAGGACCCTTGTATGGCGCTCGAACTGGAAGCAGATTATCTGACGCCGTGGTCGGCCAGCAAAGCCGAGAAGCGGTTCCTGGCTCGTTTCGAAGCGCTGACGGTGGGATGACATGCAGGGCCGGTCCGCGATAGAAGGAACGTCATGATCTATGTCTGCTCCCTCGCCGACCTTCACCCCACCGTCAAAGCGACGGGGGCAAGCCATGTGCTGACCATCATGGCCAATGTCGCGCAAGTGGTTCGGCCGGAGACGGTGACGGAGGCCAATCATCTGCGCGTCCAGGTGGACGATATCACCGAGTCGATGGATGGTTTCGTTGCGCCGGATGCCAGCCATGTCGCGCAGGTGATGGATTTCGTGCGCAACTGGGATCGCGCATCGCCGATGGTGATCCATTGCTATGCAGGCATCTCGCGCTCCACCGCCAGCGCCTTCACCGCGGCCTGCATGCTCAACCCGCATCGCGACGAGAGCGAGATCGCGCAGCGGATCCGCGCCGCATCGCCGATCGCGTCGCCGAACCGGCTGATCGTGTCGCTGGCCGACAAGGCGCTCGGCCGCAATGGGCGCATGATCCGCGCGCTCGACGATATGGGTCCCGGCAATTTGATGGTGGCCGGCCAGTCGTTTCGAGTCGATCTGGAATGATGCGCCTTAATCCAGAATGAACATCGACGCGCTGAACAGGCACTAACTCCCTGCGGCTTCCCTCGGTACTCCCATTGTGGGACAAACGAGCAGCGAAGACCGGGGACTGATGCTACATGTTCGATTTCGATTTTCTTGCGCTTGTCGCGGCCATCGCTGCCTTCCTGTTTGCCCGCAAGGCGCGCAACGAAGTGAAGATTCTGCGCGCGCGGCTCGATGCATTCGAGGCAGCGCCGCGCACAGCCGGCGCGACAGTAGCGGCCACGGACATTGCGCCGCCGCTTGCGCCGCTGCAACCCGCAACTGTGAACGTATCGCCGCAGCCCAGCACGCCACCGGCCCCCGTTGCAACATCCGCCACATCGACCGCCCCGACTGCTGCGCCGACGCCGCCTGTCACGGAGGCGACCGCGCCACCGAAACCGCCGACGCCTGCCGCCCCGCGTGCCAGCTTCGAGGAGCGGATCGGGACGCGCTGGGTGGTCTGGGTCGGCGGCCTCACACTGGCCCTCGGCGGCCTCTTCATGGTGCGTTACTCCATCGAGGCCGGCTTGCTCGGCCCGGAAGTGCGCGTCTTGCTCGGCGGCCTGTTTGCGCTCGCTTTGCTCGCCGTCGGCGAATTCGCGCGGCGCAAAGAATCGCTGTCCGCCATTGCTCCACTGCCGATCGCCAATATCCCGGCGATCCTCACCGCAGCCGGCACGGCCGTGGCTTTCGCGACCATCTACGCGGCCTACGCCCTCTATGACTTCCTGGTGCCCGGCACCGCCTTTGTGCTGCTCGGCATCGTCGCCATGGCGACCATGGCCGCGGCACTTCTGCATGGGCCGGCCCTGGCAGGCCTCGGCCTTGTCGGCGCCTTCGTCACGCCGATGCTGGTGTCGTCCGGCAAGCCCGACTATTGGGCGCTATATATCTATCTCGCCATCGTCACAGCGGCCGCCTTCGCACTGGCGCGGATGCGGATGTGGCGCTGGCTGGTGTTGACCACCATCGCCTTCACCACCTTCTGGACTTTTCCCGGGCTCGACTCCGGCGCTGCCATGGTGGCGCCGCATGTCTTCCACGTCATCGCTGGTTTCGTGCTGGCCGCGCTGCTGGTGGTGTGCGGCTTCATGTATGGCCCGCCCGCGGAGCCTGGCCGCATCGAAGGCATCTCGTCGGCGGCTCTCGGCGCCAGCCTGTTCGGGGCAACGCTGATCGTGCTCGCCGGCTTCCACGCCGATCTCGCCATGATCGCATTCGCGCTGCTGGTCGCAGCCACGCTGTTCGTGGCGTGGTATGCGCAGGCAGCGACCGGCGCATTGCCGCTTGCCGCCGGCTTCGTCGCGGTGGTCTTTCTGTCATGGGCGATCCAGGGCAATCTCGACCTGCTGGTGCTGCCCGGCGGACCGTTGGACGGAATCGGCCTCAGCCCGATCGAAGGCTCCGTCACGCTGCATCTCGTCAGCGCTGCCGTGTTCGCACTCGGCTTTGGTGTCGTCGGTTTCCTCGCGCAGGGGCGCTCGATCAGCGCCGTGGTCCCCGTGATCTGGGCGGCCTGCGCCACCTTCGTGCCGATTGCGCTGCTGATCGCGCTCTATGCGCGCATCGCTCATCTGGATCGCTCGATTCCGTTTGCTATCCTCGCTGTCGTCATCGCGGCCGGTTTCGCTGCCGCCACCGAACTGCTCAGCAAGCGCGAACAGCGCCCCGGCCTGGCGATCTCCACCGCCCTGTTTGCCACCGGCACGCTCGCCGCGTTGTCTTTGGCACTCACTTTCGCGCTGGAAAAAGGCTGGCTCACCATCGCGCTGGCGCTGATGGCGCTGGGCACCGCGTGGATTTCGATGCAGCGCCCGATCCCGTTCCTGCGCTGGCTCGCTGCCATCCTGGCCGCGATCGTCTGCGCGCGAATGGCCTATGAGCCGCGTGTGATCGGCGATCTCGTCGGCACGACGCCGATCTTCAACTGGCTGCTCTGGGGCTATGGTGTTCCGGCCGCCTCATTCTGGGGCGCCAGTGTGCTGATGCGCCGCCGTGGCGACGACGCGCCGCTGCGGATGGTGGAATCCGCCGCGATCCTGTTCACCGTTCTGCTCGTGTTTCTGGAGATCCGGCACTACGTCAATGGCGGCGACGTCTATCGCGTCAGTTCGGATCTCGTCGAGATCGCGCTGCAGGTCTGCACCACGCTGGCGATGGCCATCGGCCTCGAGCGCCTGCGGGTGCGCAGCCACAGTATCGTGCACAATGTCGGCGCGGTCATGCTGACGGTGTATGCCGGGCTGGCCACGGTCGGCGGATTGCTCTTTATTGCCAATCCGAACATCTGGCGGATCGATGTCGGCGGCAGCGTCTTCAATCTCCTGCTGCTCGGCTATGCATTGCCGGCGATTCTCGCGTTGTTGCTCTCATATGCGGTCGCAGGGCGCCGCAGGCCTGCTTACGCCAATACGCTCGCCGGCGGCGCGCTGCTGTTAGCGCTGACTTATGTGACATTCGAAATCCGGCGTATCTTCCACGGCCCCGTCTTCTCCAACGCGCGTATCGACGATGCCGAGCAATACACGATCTCGATCGCGTGGCTTGTGTTCGGCGTGGCCTTGCTGGCCGCTGGCCTGGTGTTCTCCTCGCAACGCGCGCGGCTGGCCTCGGCGGTCGTCATCGGCCTCACGGTGTTGAAGGCCTTCCTCATCGACATGTCGTCGTTGACCGGCGTCTACCGTGCATTGTCCTTCATGTGCCTTGGTCTGGTGCTGGTGGCGATCGGCTGGCTGTATCAACGCATCCTGTTCTCACGCCGCACATCATCAGCCGCGCCCCCCGATCCGGCCACTTCCGGCATGCCCGGAACTTAATTCGGGACCTCGCCATTGGTAGAGAGACGACGATGCTGCGCTTGAGGATATCGCCACCGGCTGCGCCGTCGCCTCGTCGCAACTCTCTTTCGTCGGAGCTACCTTATGTCGAAAACCGTCGCGGATGATCTCGTTCATGTCCTCGAAACGATCGGCGTCAAACATATCTTCGGCCTGATCGCCGATTCACTGAATCCGCTCGCTGATTCGGTTCGGCGCAGCAGCATCGAATGGGTGGGCGTGCGGCACGAGGAAGGCGCCGCCCTTGCCGCTGCCGGGCAGGCCAAACTCACCGGCAAGCTTGGCGTCTGCGCGGGCTCCACGGGACCAGGCAGCACGCATCTGGTTGCCGGCCTTTATGAAGCCGCCCGCGATCATGCCCCGGTCTTGGCACTGTCCGGCGACATGGCACGCGCCATGAAGGGATCCGATTTCTTCCAGGCGACCGAGCCCGACCTGCTGTTTCGCGATGTGTCGCTCTATACGCAGACGGTGACAGCTGCAGCGCAGGCACCGCGCGTCTTTCACGAAGCGATCGCCGCGGCCTATGCGGGCCCGGGCGTCGCGCATCTGACACTGCCGATGGATGTGCTGTCGCTGAAGGCCGACGTGCCGACCTCCAGCCTCGCCACCCTGATTCCGCGCGGCGAGATCCTGCCCAGCGAGGCCGCCATCGATGAGGCCGCGCGCCGTATCGACGAGGCCAGCAGCGTCGTCATCATGTGCGGCCACGGCGCGCTGGGCACCGCCGATTTGTTGCGGGCGCTATCAGACAAGCTGAAGGCGCCCCTGGTGCATTCGGTGCGCGGCAAGGAGATCATGCCGTTCGACGATCCCCGCTGGATGGGCGGACTCGGCATGATCGGCACCAAGCCGGTGTATGAGGCCGTGCATGATTGCGACCTGCTGGTGATGGTCGGCACTGACTATCCCTATTCCAACTTCCTGCCGAGCAAGAGCCAGGTCATTCAGATCGACGAACGCGCGCAGGTGCTGGGCCGACGCACACCGACCGCCCTCGGCGTGATCGGCTCCGCGCGGCCGGCCTTGGCGATCCTGCTTGGCCGCGTTCAGGCGAAACAGGACGGCACATTCTTCGACAAGACAGCGCATGCGCGCAAAAAGTGGGACGACATGCTCGACAAGCAGGCCGACCCCGCCCGCAGCAAGCGCAAGACGCATCCACAAGCCGTCGCACGCATCACCAGCGATCTCGCACGTTCCGACGCCATCTTCGTGCTCGATACCGGCCTGAACACGTTGTGGTCGGCCAACTGGATTCGACAGACAGGCACGCAACGCATCACGGGGTCGTTCAACAACGCGGCCGTGGGTACAGCGGTCGGTCAGGCCAATGGCATCCAGATTCTGGACCGTAGCACACAGGTGATCGTGCTGACCGGCGACGGCGGCTTCAACATGCTGATGGGAGAATTCATGACCGCCGTGCAGCACAAGCTGCCGATCAAGGTCATCGTCTACAACAATTCCGCGCTTGGCCTTATCACGCTGGAAGCCGAGAGCGTCGGGCTCGCGCCGTTCCGCGAAGCGATCGAATTTCCGAACCCGGATTTTGCCGCGCTGGCGCGTGCCTGCGGCGCACAGGTATTTACCGCGAAACAGCCGGGCGAACTGAAAAAGGCGATTGCCGATGCGCTGGCCTGTGA
>SDZE01000376.1 GCA_004173095.1 Bradyrhizobiaceae bacterium | reverse complement strand
TCGCGTTTGTGGCTGCCCCCTCCCTGACCCTCCCCCGCAAGCGGGAGAGGGGACACTGCGGTCGGAGCTTCACTTGACACCCTCCATAGTCGCTTCGCTCCGAGGAGGGAGAAGAGGAGCGTCGTGGCTGTTTGAGATGTTGAATTGCAACGACGCGCCGACAGACGTGCCCCCTCCCTCAAGCGGCGCAGCCGCGCAGTGGGGAGGGCCGGGGCTGCGCCGCGGCGAAGCTCGAAGAGCGAAGCCCGGTGGGGGCGCCCCACGTGACGTCGGAGTTTGTGGCTGCCCCCACCCTGACCCTCCCCCGCAAGCGGGAGAGGGGACATTGCTGTCAGCGAATGACATCGCCCTGGCTTGACAGAAAGACAGTAACTACCAGGTCGCCAGCACCGAGCCCTTGAACTTGTCGTCGATGAAGGCCTTCACCTCGGGCGACTGATAGCTCTCCACCAGCGTCTTCACCCACGGCTTGTCCTTGTCGGCGGCGCGCACCGCGATGACATTCGCGTAAGGCCCCTTCGGATCCTCGCGCAGGATGGCGTCCTTGACCGGATCGAGGCCGGCCTGCGACGCGTAGTTGGTGTTGATGCCGGCGACGTCGACGTCGGGCAGCGTGCGCGGCAGTTGCGCGGCATCGACTTCGACGATCTTCAGCTTCTTCGGATTGTCGGAAATGTCGAGCAGCGTCGGCTTGAAGCCCACGCCGTCCTTCAATTTGATCACGCCCTTGTCGCGCAGCAGGATCAGCACGCGGCCGCCATTGGTGGGATCGTTCGGAATCGCCAGCGAGGCACCGGTCTTCACCTCGTCCCAGCGCTTCACCTTGTTCGAATAGATGCCCATCGGGAAGTTGATGGTGTTGCCGACCGAGACCAGCTTGAATTTGCGATCGGCCACCTGGTTGTCGAGATAGGGCTGATGCTGAAACGAATTGGCCTGCAGGTCGCCGGCATCGAGCGCGGCGTTGGGCACCACGTAATCGGAGAACTCGACGATCTGGATGTCGAGCCCCTTCCCCGCCGCGACCTTCTTGGCGGCCTCCAGCACCTGCGCATGCGGGCCCGGCGTAACGCCGACCTTGATGGTTTCGGCTTGGGCAATGCCGGTGAAGGCTGCGAAGGCGACAGCGGAGAGGACGAGACGACGAAGCGACATGGTGTTTTCCATTGTGACAAAACGAAAGTGGTGCAAGTGAATGAAGGCGACGGCGCTCAGGAGGTGCGCGTACGTTTGTCGAGCCGGCGCGCGATGAAATCGCCGAGGCTCTGCACGCCCTGCACGAGGCAGATCAGGACGGCGACCACCGTCGCCATCACCTCGGGCATGAAGCGCTGATAACCGTAGCGGATGCCGAGATCGCCGAGCCCGCCGCCGCCGACCGCGCCGACCATGGCGGAGTAACCGATCAGGCTGACGATCGCGAGCGTCAGCGCCAGCGTCACCGCCGGCATCGCTTCGGGGAGCAGCACCTTCCACACGATCTGCAGCGGGCTGGCGCCGAAGGCACGCGCGGCTTCGACCAGGCCGGGGTCGACCTCGCGGATGGCGCCTTCGATGACGCGGGCGATGAACGGCGTCGCCGCGATGGTCAGAGGCACCACCGCAGCACCGGTGCCGATCGAGGTGCCGGCGATCAGGCGCGTCAGCGGCACGATGGCGACGACGAGAATGATGAACGGCGTCGAGCGCGTGGCGTTGACGATGAGACCGACGATGCGGTTGACGGTCGGCGCCGGAAACAACTCACCGGCACGGCTGGTGGCGAGAAACACGCCGAGCGGCAATCCGGCCAGGGTGCCGAACAGGCCGGCCAGCGCGACCATCACCAGCGTGTCGAGCGTCGATGACGCGATCATGTTGATGAGTTCAGGCGACATAGCCGAGATGCTCCACGGTGTTGCGGGTGGCCGTGAGATCGGCGATCAGTCGGGCCTGCAGCTCGGGCTCGGCGGCGACCGATGCGATCAGCGTGCCGAACGGATGCTCGGCGACATATTCGATCTGGCCATGCATGATGTTGAAATCGACATTGTAGGTGCGCGTCAGCCGCGACAGCACCGGCTCGTCGGCATCGGCGCCGGTGAAGGCAATGCGGATGACGGCCTGACGGCCGGGCGCGTAGTCGGACAAAAGGCGCGATTGCAGCCAGTCCGGCACATTGCCGCCGGTCACTTCGCCGACGAACCGCCGTGTGGTGGCATGCTGCGGCTTCGAGAAGATCTCGTAAGTGGTGCCCTGCTCGATGATGCGGCCGCCTTCCATCACGGCGACGCGCTGCGCCAACTTCTTCACCACCGACATTTCATGGGTGATGAACAGAATGGTGAGATTGAGCTCCGCATTGATCTGCTTCAGCAGCGCGATGATCGATGCGGTGGTCTCGGGATCGAGCGCCGACGTCGCCTCGTCCGACAGCAGCACCTTCGGCCTGGTGGCGAGCGCGCGGGCGATGCCGACACGCTGCTTCTGGCCGCCGGAGAGTTCGGCCGGATAGCGATCGCGCTTGTCGGCGAGGCCGACCATGGCGAGCAGCGGCTCGACGATGGCCTTGATGTCCGTGCGCGACGTGCCCGCGATCTCCAGCGGCAGCGCGATATTGTCGAACGCGGTGCGCGACGACAAAAGGTTGAAATGCTGGAAGATCATGCCGATCGACCGGCGCGCCTGACGCAGCGCCCGCTCGTCCAGCGATCCGATGTCGAGGCCGTCGACGGTGACCTTGCCGTGGCTCGGTTGTTCGAGGCCGTTGATGAGCCGGATCAGCGTCGATTTGCCGGCGCCGCTTTTGCCGATCACACCGACAATGGCGCCTTCGGGCACCACCAGGTCGATCGCATCGACGGCCTTTACCGCAGCGGAGTCTTTGCGCGGCGGGAAGATCTTGCTGACGCCATCGAAGCGGATGATGGCAGGCCCCGGTTGCTCAAGATCCTGCTGATCGAGAACTGCCACGGGCAGGCCAGCCGGCTTGGACACGGGAGCGTTCATAGGACGATGTTTCTGTGCAGATGTGAAGATCGGCGCCGGCCCGAAGGGCAGCGGCGATGGGAGGGCAACCTACCGATTTTCCGGCCCATTTCAACCGCACTGCACAAAATTGGAAAATGCAATGGTTTCAACGGCGTCAGGGAGGACAATCATGCCGGGAGACGGCGCCGGACGGCGCAAATCGTCTCCCGCCCCGCTTGGCCCGGTTACGACCCCTGCTTCCACTCCCAGACGATGTCCTTGACCTGCACCGGCTTCGGAATCAGGCCCAGCTTGAAGAACCGGTCAGCCGTCTGCTGCTGGGTGGCAATGATCTTGTCGGAGATCGGCGTCACCGCATATTGCGAACGCTCGACGGCGCGGGCGATGGCGTCCTTATCGACCCCCGTGGCTTCGCGCAGACTGGCGACGACGTCCGGGCGATGCGCGACCGCCCATTTGCCTTCATCGGCAAAGGTCTGGTTCAACAGCGCGACGATGTCGCCATGCTTGCCGGCAAAGTCCTTGTTGGCGAGAAAGAACGAGTTCGATTCCTGTACGTCCTTCGAGAACGCGATCACCCGCACCTTGCCGTTTTCGGCTAGCGCCAGATACGGATCCCAGATCGCCCAGGCATCGACATTGCCGCCGGCAAACGCCGCCACCGCATCCGCGGGTCCAAGCGTCACCGGCGTGATGTCGGTGTAGGCGAGCCCGGCTTTCTCCAACGCGGCAACCGTGGTGTTGTGGGCGCTGGAGCCCTTGGCGAACGCGACGCGCTTGCCCTTGAGATCGGCCAGCGTCTTGATCGGCGAGGCGTCGGGCACCACGATGGCCTGGTTGTAACCTTCGGATGGCACTGCGGCGACATAGAGCAGGTTGGCGCGTGCGGCCTGCGCGAAGATCGGCGGCGCATCGCCGGTGTAGCCGAAATCGACATTGCCGGTGTTGATGGCTTCGAGGATCGGCGGACCGAACTGGAATTCGACCCACTTCACCGCGATGCCGCGCGCCTTCAACTTGGCCTCCAGCGTGCCGCGTTGTTTGACCGCAGGAAAGATGCCGGCCTTCTGGAAGCCGATGCGTACTTCCTTGGGCTGCTCTGCGGCCGGCGCCTTGCTGGTGAGTTGCGACAACAACAGCGTGACCGCAACGGCGGACAGCACGAAACGTCTCGACTTCGACATGGTAGCTCTCGCTCCGAATTCATGCGGTGCCCGATGCACCGGCGTGAGGACAGAACGCTACGCGCGATCGCGAAGATTGTGCTTTCAAAGGTAAGCCGCGTCCGGCAACTTTTCACATCCGGCGCGCCGCATGGAGAGCAGCTTTAATCTGCAGCGCGCAGAAAGATATTCTGCGGCTTCTGGTCGCTGGCGCCATGGTCGGAGAATGTTTCGCCTTTCATTGCAACCCTTGCAGAATGGCCGTGTCGCCGCGCCCCGAACTACAGTTGGCCATTTCATTGACGGGCCATGACCATTCTCCCACCATGGCATCGCACAATCATTCGAAAAGCGGCGTCATCATGCTCCCGATCCTCCTCTCGCATTTCCTCAATCGCTTTTTGCGTCGTCATACCAGAGCGCTGCAACTGGCGGCGCTGGCCAGCATGCTGTCGACCTCGTTTGCCTGCGCGCAGAGCACGGACACAGTGCGTATCGGCTATCAGAAGTCGTCCACGCTCATCGCTGTGCTGAAGACCAATGGCGAACTCGACAAAGCGCTGGCGCCGCTCGGCGTGAAGATCAGCTGGCACGAATTCACCAGTGGGCTGCCGCTGCTGGAAGCCATCAATACCGGCAATGTCGATTTCGGCGCCGATGTCGCCGACACCGTGCCGCTGTTCGCACAAGCCGCGGGCGCCAAGCTCGCATACATCGCCGAGGAAGCCGCCTCACCTGCTGCCCAGGCGATCGTCGTGCCCGCAGAGTCGCCGCTGAAGACGGTCGCCGATCTGAAGGGCAAGAAAGTCGCAGTCACCAAGGGCGCCGGCAGCCACTTCCTGCTGCTCGCCGCACTCAGCAAGGCTGGCCTCACCTTCAAGGACATCCAGCCCGCCTATCTCCCGCCGGCCGATGGCCGCATCGCTTTCGTCGGCGGCAATGTCGACGCCTGGGTGGCGTGGGATCCGTTCCTCACCAGCGCACAGCGCCAGAGCAATGCCCGCGTGCTCGCCGACGGCAGCAACGGCATTGCCAGCTACAAGCGCTATTACCTGTCCTCGGCCGCCTATGCGGACAAGCGCAGCGATGTGCTGACGGCCATCTACAAGAAACTCGACGAGACCGGCAAATGGCTGAAAGCCGAGCCGAAGGACGCTGCGAAGCTGCTGTCCAACCTCTGGGGCATCGATGCCGCCACCGTCGAGGAAGCCAACAGCCACCGTTCCTACAAAGTCGGTGCGGTAACCAAAGCTGGACTATCCGAACAGCAAATCATCGCCGACGCATTCTTCAACGAGAAGCTGATCCCCGTAAAGGTCGATGCAGCCGACGTGAAGATCTGGGTGCCGACCGCCAACTGAGATTGCAGCGTCGACATACCACAGCCCGTTGGTTTGACTCCCGGCGCGCCTGCGATACGCTGTTCGAAGGCACGGCGCCTTCGGATCGAGGGGCATGAATATTCGGGCGATCGCGGTATTGCAGATTCTGCTGGCTCTCGCCGCTCCGGCGATGGCGCAGTCGCCGACAAGCTTCGAGACCGCCGCCCGCTCCCGTGGCACGCCCGACATCCCCGGCCTCAACATGGTCTGGCTGGTGCCGTGGACAGATCTCCGCCACGCCCGCGACTGGCGCAACATCGTCGTGCATCAATCGGAAGGTGCGGTCGGCTCGGCCTTCAGCAACGCCGTGGCGCAGATGAAACGGCAGAACCGCAAAGGCGTCACGATCTGGGTCGAGACCGACGGGACCGCCTACTGGTCCGCTGCGGAATGGGCAGTGCCCAACCATCTGCGCGACGGCAATCGCAACGACAACAAATATATCGACAACGCATCGACCTATCGGCAGATCGACAACGAGTCCACCATCGGCGTTGAATTCGTCGGCAACTATCCCAATGTCCGTAAGCCGCCGACTGAAGCGCAGATTGCGGCATGGCGCGTCCTGGTCCGCGTGCTGCAGGTACGCTACGACATCCCGACCGAGCGCGTGTTCGCGCATAACTGGATCGACTACAAGGATCGCCGCTATTGCGAAGGCTGCGAGCTCGCCCGCATCGCGCGGACGCAGGGAATCGACCAGGGATTCGAGACGGCGCAGCAGGTCGAGAAGGGGCAATAGATCCGCTCTGCTGTCACGGCCGTCATTGCGAGGAGCCCTTGCGACGAAGCAATCCAGTTCTTCTTGTGGCCTTCTGGATTACCGCGTCGCTTCGCTCCTCGCAATGACGACTGATAATTCGGTACCGACTACGTCCCCACCCGCAATGCCGCGCCGCGCTTGCGCAGCAAGGCGATCACTGACAGCGCCGTGATACGGCCGGTTTTCGGATTCTCGGAGGGGATATTCTCGATCTGCATCGAGAACCGTGCCGAATCCGAATCCACCTCGACGCGATGAACGTTACGGGTCAGCGCCGGATCGGCCCAGATTTCGAGCGTCGTCGCGTCAGGTCCGACGCCTGCGAGCGACAAGGCGACGGCGACATTGAGATTGGCCGGAAAGCCCTTCGCCGCTTCGCGCGCCGTGCCTTCGAATATCTTCAACGGCTCGGTGATGGTTTCGATGTCGATCTTGTTCTCGACGATGTAAGGCGCGCCGGCGAGGCCCCGAACCGGCTTGCGCGTCACCATGCGCACCGAATGGATCTTGCCCTCGGCCGCAGCGGTTACCGCATCGAGGCCGATCAATGCGCCGGTCGGCACCACGATCTGGCCGCCATGAGCCTTTGCGAGATCAACGAGATCGTCGTTGAACAGCAGCGCACCCGCGCTCAACACGATGGCGGTCTTGCCGTTGGTGACGAATGGACGAACGATGGCGGGTAACAGCGCCGCCGGCGCGCATTCGATCACGATGTCGGCGACGGCTTCGAGATCCGCGATCGGCAACAGCGGCGGCGTCTTGCTGAGCTTGGCAAGGAAAGCCGCGTGTTTGTCCGGATTTTGCACGGAGATCGCGGCCAGGCTCAAGCCTTCGATCCCGCGGTCGAGCTCTTCGACAACCTTCTGCCCGATGCCACCCAAGCCGACCACGGCGACGCGCGCCGCAGGTGCCAATCCATTGCTCATCTTCGCCATTCCGTCTCGCGCCGGCATGATCGCCGTCCGCTCTTTTTGTCGCAGCCGCGCCCCAATGTCCAATGCGGCCACGCTGACGCCTCATGTCCGCTGTCATTGCAGCGGGGCCGACGCCATCTCTCAGGCAGCCAGTCAGACAGGAGTTGCAGTGTCCCATCGTTTCACCCGCCGTCATCTGGTTGGAGGTACGGGCGCCCTCGCCGCCGGTCTGGCGATTTCCCCGGCACGATCGCAACCAGCCGCCATGGCACAGCCGGGTGGCAATTCCCGCGCGTTTCCGCCAAACTTTGTCTGGGGCACTGCGACGTCAGCCTACCAGATCGAGGGGGCGATCGATGCCGAAGGCCGTGGCCGCTCGATCTGGGATACCTTCACGCGATTGCCGAACAAGATCCGCGACCGCAGCAATGGCGACCGCGCCGTAGAGCATTTCCAGCGTTACAAGGACGATATCGCCCTCATGAAGGAGCTGGGCACCACGGCCTATCGCTTCTCGATCGCATGGCCGCGCGTTTTTCCTGACGGCCTCGGGACGCCGAACCCGAAAGGTCTCGATTTCTACAATCGCCTGATCGACGAACTGCTGAGCAACGGCATCACCCCCTACGCCACGCTGTATCACTGGGATCTGCCGCAGGCGTTGCAGGATCGGTTCGGCGGCTGGGCATCGCGCGAGACATCGAAAGCGTTTGGCGATTACGCAGGCCATGTCGCCAGACATCTCACCGATCGCGTGAAGCACATCTTCACCATCAACGAATGCGCGACCTTCGTGGATTTTGGCTATGGCGTCGGCCCGATTGAACTGGCGCCTGGCATCAAGTCGTCGCAGAAAGAGCTCAACCAGATCCGCCATCATGTCGCGTTAGGCCATGGCCTCGCGGTGCAGGCGATCCGCGCGCAAGGGCGTGCGGGCACCGAAGTCGGCCCGGCGGAGAATCTCGCCTCGTGCATCCCGGTGATCGAGACGCCCGACCATATCCGCGCCTCCGAGATCGCGACGCGCGAAATGAATGGTGGCTATCTCACTCTGATGATGGAAGGCCGTTACACCGACGCCTTCCTCGCTTACGCTGGCGCCAATGCGCCCGTATTCACCGACGAAGACCTGAAGATCATTGGCACGCCCGTCGATTTCGTCGGCCTCAACATCTACATGCCGCAACACTATGTAGCGGCATCGGCGGACGCCGGCGGCTTTGCGCTGGTGCCGGCACCGGCGTCGTTCCCGCGCATGGATTCCGACTGGCTCCGCGTCGGGCCCGAGGCGATGTATTGGGCGCCGCGTCATGTCGCGAAGCTCTGGAACGTGAAGAAGATCTTCATCACCGAGAACGGTGCGTCGGCCAGCGACAAGCCTACGCCCGATGGCCGGGTGTTCGACCTCGACCGCATCATGTATCTGCGCGCCTATCTTACGCAATTGCAGCGCGCGACATCCGAAGGCGTGCCCGTGCAGGGGTATTTCCACTGGAGCCTGATGGACAACTTCGAATGGATCGACGGCTATGAGAAGCGGTTCGGGCTGTATCACGTCGATTTCGAGACGCAGAAGCGGACGCCCAAACTCAGCGCGGAGTTCTACCGCAAGCTGATCGCGGGGAATGCAATGGTTTAGCCCACGTCATCGTTGCGAGGAGCGTAGCGACGAAGCAATCCAGTTCTTGGCTTTCTGGATTGCGTCGCTGCGCTCGCAATGACGACGGAGCGTTTTAGAGCAACTTCCCATCCGCGCCGAAGAAGGGATGCGGACCGTCGAACTCACCGATAGGCACTTGGTGGGTGACAAGATGGCCACCCTCGCCATCGGGAAACCAGACGTGCAGATGGAATGCCGGCGGCTCGACGCGGAAGGACGGGACGCGCAACTCGGCAAGGTCGAGATCGACGGCGTGGTTCGGCGCCGGGCAGATGGATGCGACAGTGCCGGCAAACGTCGTCAGCGTCGCGCGATGGACATGGCCGGCGGCGACGATGCGAACGCGCTGATGTCTGCTGACGATGGCGGCAAACTCGTCAGCGTTGTGCAGATCCTGCACATCCATATGCATGATCCCGGTGCGGAACGGCGGGTGGTGCAGGAACAGGAGTGCGGGTCGATCAAGCGACGCGCCGAGCGTGGCATCCAGCCAGTCGAGCGTCACCCGCTCCAGCGCACCGTGCGGCTTGCCCTGCACATGCGAGTCGAGCAGGATCACGTCGAGCGGCCCAACGCTGCGCGCCTGATCGAGCGGCCCCTCAACATGGGCGTAAGCCCAATCGGAGAATGCCGTCCGCATCATGTCGCGGCTGTCGTGATTGCCGGGGATGCCAACGAACGGAATTTTGAGCGGCGCCAGCAACCGCCACAGATGATCGTATTCGCCGGCTGTGGGCGTATCGACGAGATCACCGGAAATCACCACGAGATCGGGCCGCGGCTCAAGGGCATTCAATTCGGCCACGCAACGCTGCAGCGCCTTGGCCGTATCGACCTTGTGATAGGCCAGGGCGCCAGGCGCCTTGATATGGAGATCGGAGATCTGCGCGATGATCGTCGGCTTCTGCATCAAGCTTCTCCCGGCAACACGCGAACAGCGCCGGGGGCGATCGACAGGCCGACGCGCTCCCCTGCCTGCACATGGACGTCGTTCGGCGCATCGATCGTCAACAATTTGTCCGCTGCGCCGGTCACCACAACGCGCTGGCGGTCGCCGATGAAGCTGACACTCTCGACCGTGCCGCACAAGGATGCACTGCCTTCTTCAACGATCGCGATGGTTTCCGGCCGGATCATGGCGACTGCAGCAGCAGCGTCGTCGGCGTCTCCGAGCGCCAGCCAACCACCGGGCAAGCTGAGCCGGCCGCCGGCGATGGGTCCCTCGACGATATTGGCGGCGCCGACGAATTCTGCGACGAAGCGGTTCTGCGGCTGGAAATAGACCTCGCGCGGGGTGCCGATCTGCGCGATGGCGCCCTTGCGCATCACCACGATCCGGTCGCCGAGCTCCATCGCCTCGGCCTGGTCATGGGTGACATAGATCGCCGTGATGCCGAGCGAGCGTAGCAGCCGGTTGAGCTCACTGCGCAGCCGGTCGCGCAGCGACGCATCGAGCGCCGTCAGCGGCTCGTCCAGCAACAGCACGCGCGGGCGTACCGCCACCGCGCGTGCCAGCGCAACACGCTGGCGCTGCCCGCCGGACAACTGGTCGATGCGACGATTCTCGAGACCGCCGATATTGGTCAGCGCCACCATCTCGGCGACGCGCGCCGCGCGCTCGGCCTTGCCGACACCCCGGATCTTGAGGCCATAGCCGATATTCTCGGCCACCGTCATGTTGGGAAACAGCGCGTAGGATTGGAACACCATGCCGACATGCCGCTGCTCGATCGGAATCGCCGTGACGTCGGTGTCGTCGAACAGGATGTGGCCGCCGGCATCGGGCGTCTCCAAGCCGGCAATGATGCGCAGCATCGTCGTCTTGCCGCAGCCGGACGGGCCGAGCAACACCAGCGTTTCGCCGGCGACGATATTCAACGAGGCCGGCGCCAGCGCCTGCGTGCCGTCAGGGAACGTCTTGCCGCAGTCGATGATGTGCACGGCGGCGCCGTGCCCGGTGATGGCGTTCATTGCTTTTCGCCCTTGTCGGCAAACATCTGCATCGCCACCAGCAGAGGCACGATCATGATGAAGAAGATCAGCGTATAGGCGGAGGCGACTTCCAGCCGCATCGAGGCATAGCTGTCGGCGAGGCCGACAGGCAGTGTCTTGGTCAGCGGCGTGTGCAGCATCCAGGTCAGGTTGAATTCGCCGAGCGAGAGCGTGATCACCATCAGCGATCCCGCGAGAATGCCCGGCATCGCATTGGGTACGATCACGTTGCAAAAACGCGTCCATGGCGACGCGCCGAGCGATGCGGCGCCCTCGTCCAGCGTTCTGATATCAACGGAGGCGAACACGGCCATCACCGATCGCACCATGAAGGGCATGGTGAACACGGTATGGCCGGCCAGGATGAACAGCCACGATTGTCGGAAGCCACCGAAGCCGCCATAGGTGAGCAGCAGCGCCAGCGCGATGGCGAGGCCGGGGATCGCCAGCGGCAGCGTAATGATCTCCTCGATCACACGTGACAGCCGGCCGCCTCGCACATGCAGTGCATAGGCTGCGGGTACGCCGACCACCAACGTCACCGCCAGCGTCGCGAAGGCGATCAGGAACGACAGCCCGATTTCGCTTTTGTAGAGACTCCAGACCTGCGCGACCCATTGCAGCGTGACGCCGGACTGGATACCGCGAAAATAGTTCACCGTGATGCCGGCAGAAATCGACAGCAGCACCGGTACGACCAGGAACGCCGCGACCAGCAGTGTGAAGCCGAGTTGTCCTGCGAAAATCAGGCGATCGCGCATACGCTTACCCTGCCGCGGCGACGGTGCCGCCGGTCATGCTGCGCGCCAGCGCCAGGATCGCCCAGGCGATGACGCCGAGGCCGATGGAGAGCGCCGCGGAGATGGCAAAATTCGCGGCCAGCGTGAATTCGGTGTAGATCAGCATCGGCAACACATCGATGTTGGTCGCGAGCGTGAAGGCCGTGCCGAACGCCCCCATCGCGGTTGCAAAGGCGATCGCGCCGGACGCGACGAAAGCCGGCGCCAGTGCCGGCAGCACGACGTCGCGCTGCACCGCCCATGGGCTGGCGCCAAGCGAGCGTGCCGCCTCCTCCAGACCTCTGTCGAGTTTCTGCACGGCGGCCATGATGGTGAGGATGACGCGCGGGATCGAGAAATACAGATAGCCGAGAAACAGGCCGAAGATCGAATAGGCGAACACAACCTTCTCGCCGGCCAGGGCCAGCGTGATCGCGCCGATCAGTCCCTGTCGTCCCGCGAGCAGGATGATGAGAAAGCCGACCACGACGCCGGGGAAAGCCAGCGGGAACGTTAGCATCGCAATGAGCACGGCACGTCCGGGAAAACGGTGCCGCTGGAGAAACAGGCCTGCCACGGTTGCGATCACCAGTGTCGCGATGGTTGTCGCTGTCGCCAGCAAGACCGTATTGATCAGGGTCGCACGGTAACGCGGCTCGGTGAGGATCGCGAGATAGGCAGCGACGCCGCGCGGCCCATCTGCACCGACGACGACGAGTTGCGCCATCGGCAGGACGAAAAAGGCGACTGTCACCAGCACGAGCGGGAGCAGGCAGATCCAGATGAAGCTTCGGTGTGACATCGCAGAAGTTGGCGCCCCGGTATCAGGCAAGTACTAGGCAGGCATCAGGTAGCAATCGCATATACGCTGTCCTGGCCGGACTTGTCCCGGCCATCCGCGTCTTTGCCCAATTCAAACAGCCGTGGATGCGCGGGACAAGCCCGCGCATGACGGAGTCAAGGCCATATGCATTCGCCGTGCGGCGTTAACGGACCTCAGCGAGATAACGGTCGCTAAAACCCTTCTGCGCGAGCTCCAGCTTGCCCCAGTCCACGCTCTTGGCGCGGGCATATTCGCTGTCCGGCAAGAACTTCGCCTTCACCGCTTCCGGCAGTTCGATT
>SDZE01000336.1 GCA_004173095.1 Bradyrhizobiaceae bacterium | reverse complement strand
TCTATCTCACGGCCTGGATGTCGCGCGACGGCGTCGTGCAATTTCGCAACGACGTCTACGATCAGGACACACAGCTCAACGAGGCCTCCGCCGACATCAAGGCGTTCCTGAATCCGACCACGGAGCCGGTGACGCGCTGATCGATTCTGCGCGTCTTCACGGCGGGCGACCGTCAATCCGGCGGAAGGATATTGGCGAACAGCAGGCGGGCATTTGCCGATTGCGTGGTGTAGCCGAGCACGGCGCATGATCGCTGATCGCGCACCGGCGCCTGGCCGGTTAGTACCAGTTCGCCATTGGCGTCCAGTGCTCCCGTGACGTCATAGGCCGCCGGTGGGCAGCCGCCCTTGAACGTGTAGGCCGTGCCGGTGAACTGATGCGTCCGGCTTTCGGTGCCAAGAAAAAGAAGCTGGCCCTTCATCCAGCTAGGCAAACCGCGGCGCAGCTCCAGATATCGGATTGCAACCATGTCTCCGCGCTCACGCATGATGGAGACCACCGACCCATTGTGAAGCATGGTGCGCTCGGCATTCCGGCTCTCTGCAACGCCCTTGGCCGTGGCCTTGAGGAGGTTGTGTGATTCACCGCAGGTAAGGAGGCTCAGCCGGTCTTCGGTCAGTTGGTGACGGCTTATGTCTTCACAGACGACAAGTTCGCCGATCTGTGCATTGCCGTCGAACAGTCGAAGTGGACACGCATCCAGATCGCAATCATTGTTGCCACCGAGCATGGTCGCTGTGAGTTTGCGCCCGTCTGGGAGCGAGAACGTCGACGAATAGATGCGCGCGGGCTTCGCGCTGCTCCAATCGACGAAGTTGATCTTATCTGCCCAGAACCGGTTGAAATTGCGATCATTGACATCACGCACCGGCTGCTCCGCATAGGTCAGCGGCACCCCCGCGCGGACAGTGAGGCTTGGGCCAGCGAGAACTGCCGGTGTCTGGCCGATCACGATGGCAAATGCCAGCACAATGAACGGAGCGCGAAGCAGGGGTGCGACGCGGTTCCGGATCAGACTAGCCGATAGCGCGAATGTATCAGGACGTTTCGACATGAACGCGCTCTATTTGACCGGTTGAGACGGGTGGGATCGCAACACTTTGCTGCGATCGGCGAGATTGAA
Source organism: Bradyrhizobiaceae bacterium (assembly GCA_004173095.1). GTDB lineage: Bacteria > Pseudomonadota > Alphaproteobacteria > Rhizobiales > Xanthobacteraceae > Tardiphaga. Next base: position 1,750 of record SDZE01000336.1, on the reverse strand, counting down.
GAGAACGGAGCGGCGCTGCGCCTGCCCATCTTTGACAAAGGCGTAGCCGGGATTGGCGGGGCGAAAAGTTTCGTTCGGACCGGCTTGCGGCAAGGTACAGGCCGCTTTGATGACTGCTTGGTTGAGGTAGCTGACCGTGATGGAGACAACATCCGGCGCAGAACCGGCGCTGATCGCGATGATATCGAGATCTTCCGATCGGCTCTCGCACGAGACTTCGGTGAGGCCATAGGCGCCCTGATTGTCCTGGGCCTCGAATAAATGGTTGGCTGTGACGGTGTAATGACCCGCGCTACTGCGGTCGAAGCGCTGTTCGAACAGGCCGGACGTCTCGTGGCCGCCGCCATTGAACTTGGAGATACACAGCAGCCGATCGCGCTTACCGCCGCGACCGATCACGACGCAGTCGGTTGCTCCCAGTCCTGGTACAAAGCCCTGTAGACGAATGCGGTTGTCGATCTCGTCGAAGACAGCGATGCCGCCGAAATTCTCTGCATGGGATTCGCAGGCGCTGCGATAGTCGGCAATGATCATGCGAGCGTGCGCTTTGACGAAGCGGCCCGTATAGACTTTCCCGCTTAGTTCGACCTCGCATTGCGCCCCCTTCGGATAGCGGGGAACGCGGCTGCAGGTGTTGCCGTTGATCGCCGTCGGGGTACAGAAGGCCGCAAGCAACTGGGCTTGTTGCAGATCGCCGATCTCGGGTATTCCGGCGGCGAGCCTTGTGGAGGTGCCGCAGCGGTCGGCGCGTCCAACCTTACATGTGAGGTCTCCTGCAACAGAAAAACCTACCACAACCGGTCTGCCGCCGGCGCTGACGATCGGTTGCGCGGTCACAGCGTCGGTTAGCACCACTTCAAACGAGCGCGCCCAGTCGGGGCGGTCGGTCGGATAGGTGCGAATGACGATATCGGCTTGCTGCATCGTCGTCGGCAGCAGCACGACGCCCGAAGGATAGGTTGAACTGCCAAACAGCGATGGTGTTGCAGGATACGCATCGTCGGCTGCCGCACGTATGTGCCAGGCGATCCTGTGAGATGCCGTATCGCCCTTGATCCGCCTGACATAGACATGCCGGGCGACTGCATCGTGCAGGGCCTGCTCGGAGGGCGTGCTCTGGCCAGGTTCGCCGACGCCCGGCAACCAGTCGATCACGATCGGGTTGCTGCGGGTAGGGCGAGGCGCCGAAGCGCCGGTGATCGCTGGACCCTGAGCCTGGATGGGGGGTGCGACGAAGAAAACGACTGCGCATGCAAAAAAGGAATGCAAACAACGTTTGAACATATCAATGCTTAATCCGACGCCCTTCTGGGGCCGCGATGAACGTGTATGCCACCAGCACTAGCGCAGAAGTTTTACCGGCCCATGCGTGAAACCTTTAAAAATTGATCGTACCATTCGCTGATGCCTGCCATGCAGGCACCGCTCATCGGTTTACAGCCGTCCCGCAAGCAGCTTACCGTCATGTGATCCTGCGCGAACGCCGCTTTTGGCGCTTGTGTGCTGCGAACCATCACGAGGCGGTAGGCGCGACATGACATTGGCGATGAGCTGGGACGAGTGGGCGAAGCACGATGCGGTGGCTCTGGCCGAGCGCGTCCGCCAGGGCGAGCTCACGCCGGCCGAACTGGCGGCGCAGGCGTGCTGCCGATCTCGCATGCCACCGATGGCGGCGGCTCGATCCGTATTCCTGCAGGTGTCTGCGGCACCATCGGTCTGAAAGTCTCGCGCGGCGTCTATTCCCTGGCGC
>SDZE01000365.1 GCA_004173095.1 Bradyrhizobiaceae bacterium | reverse complement strand
GGTGACCCAGCTCCGATTGATACCCTGCATGTGTTCTTCCTTCAAGCAATCCCGGATTTTAGGGGGACAAAGTGAACCGCCTCAAGAATGCGGCGCTCCAGTCCACGCGCGGTTTTGTCGATGACGACGAGCGCCTGCCCTCCTCCGGCGGAATGGGTCGGTGCCACGATGCGCCCTCCGACCGCGAGCTGCTCGATCCAGGCCTCGGGCACCGCCTCGCCACCGGCGGCCGCGATGATCCCCGCGTACGGCGCGCCCTTGGGGTAGCCGAGCATGCCGTCCCCCAGCAGAAGGTGCACGGTGCTGAGGCGGAAATGCCGCAGGTTCGCACGGGCTTTCTCATGCAGGCCACGCAGCCGCTCGATGCTGTAGACCTCGCTGGCGACGTGGCTCAGCACCGCGGCCTGGTAGCCGCAGCCCGTGCCGATCTCGAGCACGCGGCCCAATTTGTCATTGGGTTTGCCGACCAGTGCGGGTGCGCCGAGCAGCAGCTCGATCATGCGCGACACCACGTTCGGCTTCGAGATCGTCTGGCCGAGGCCGATCGGCAGACTCGTGTCTTCGTAAGCCTGGTTGACCAGCGCGCTGTCCACGAAACGGTGGCGTTCCACCGCGCCCATCGCACGCAGCACGCGCGCATCGCCAATGCCTTGTGCCGCGAGCTTCTGCACCATGCGGGCACGGATTGCGTCGGACGCCATCGACGGCGTGGCGATGACGCTGGGCCGCACCGGCACGGCCGGCAGGCGGCCGCGCGTCGCAGCCGACGCAGTGGGTGTCAGGCGGACCGGAAAGCCAGGTCGCGGCGGCGTCGCCATGGGCCTCAGGCGTCCGCGGCGCTGAGCCGGGCAACCGCATCGCGCCAATCGCCCAGACCCGCGTGGTCGGTGAGATCGATCTGCAACGGCGTGAGCGCCACGTGACCGGCGGCGGTGGCGTGGAAGTCGGTGCCCTCGCCGCTGTCCTTGGCCGTGCCGGCGCCCGCGATCCAGTACATCGTCTCGCCGCGCGGGCTGTCCTGCGTGATCACTTTCTCGGCCGCATGGCGGCGCCCGAGGCGGCAGACCTTCAGTGGCTTGAGCTCGTCGAGCGGCTTGTTCGGTACGTTCACATTGAGGAGGAAAGCCGGTCCGCCCAGCATCCGCTCACGCTCGATCCGCTGCACCAGCAGGCGTGCGATCTGGGCGGCCGCGTCCACGTGGGCCCAGCCCTTCTCGATCTGCGAGAACGCGATGGCCGGGATGCCGAACAGATAGGCCTCCATTGCAGCGCCGACGGTGCCTGAGTAGATGGTGTCGTCGCCCATGTTGGCGCCGTTGTTGATGCCCGAAACCACGAGGTCGGGCTTGTAGTCGAGCAGGCCCTTGAGCGCGATGTGCACGCAGTCGGCCGGCGTGCCCGTCACATAACGGAAGCCGTTGCTGTGCGCCTTGTGCACGTAGAGCGGCGCGGCGAGCGTGAGGGCGTTCGACTTGGCGCTGTTGTTGTGTTCGGGTGCGACGACCTCGACATCGGCAATGTCCTGCAGCGCCGCATGCAGCGCGATGATGCCGGGGGCCTGGAAGCCGTCGTCGTTGGAGATGAGGATTTTCATGGCGTCGGAGAGTGCGCGCGATTGTAGGCGGCGGGTGGGTCACGGCAGGGACAAGCCGCCCTGCAGACAGCCGCCTATCATCGCCCGCTTCCCAAGGACACTAGGAGACACCAGCATGCACGCATGGCTTTGCGAAAACCCGACCGGCGTCGACGCCCTCACCTGGAAAGAGCTGCCGACACCACAACCCGGCCCCGGCGAGGTGCTGATCGAAATCAAGGCGGCGAGCCTGAATTTTCCGGACCTCCTGATCGTTCAGAACAAGTACCAGATCAAGCCGCCCCTGCCCTTCGTTCCGGGCTCGGAATACGCGGGCGTCGTCCAGGCGCTTGGCGAGGGCGTGACGAACCTGCGTGTGGGACAGAACGTCGCATGCCTTTCGGGCACGGGCGGCTTCGGCACTCACACGCTGGCGCCGGCTGCGCTTTGCATGCCGCTGCCGGACGGCTTCAGCCATGTCGACGCGGCCGCGTTCATCATGATCTACGCCACCTCCTGGCATGCCCTCATCGACCGCGCGCAACTCAAGGCCGGCGAAACGGTGCTGATCCTCGGCGCCGCCGGCGGCGTGGGCACATCGGCCATCCAGATCGCCAAGGCGGCCGGTGCCAGGGTGATCGCTGCGGCGTCCACCGACGAGAAGTGCGAGCTGTGCAAATCCATCGGCGCCGATGTGACCATCAACTACACGACGCATGCGCTGCCGAGCGGCTTTCGCGACGCCATCAAGGCCGCAACGGACGGCAAGGGCCCCGACGTGATTTACGACCCGGTGGGCGGCGACTTTGCGGAGCCGGCGTTCCGCTCCATTGCATGGCGCGGTCGCTATCTGGTGGTCGGCTTTGCGGCAGGCCCCATTCCTGCATTGCCGCTCAATTTGACTTTGCTCAAAGGCGCATCCCTCGTGGGGGTGTTCTGGGGCGATTTCGCGCGGCGTGAGCCAAAGACCAATGCGCAAATGATGGCCGAATTGGCGCAATGGTATGCACAGGGCAAGATCAAGCCGGTGATCGACAGCACGATGCCAATGGCCGAACTCAAGGCCGCCTATGCACACATGGGCTCGCGTGGCGTCAAAGGCAAGCTGGTGATGGTCAACTGAGCCTTCGCAACAGCCAAAGAAAAGCCCGCATGTGCGGGCTTTTCTATTGGGGTTTGAGGGCGCTTATTTGATTTCGAAATCGGAAAGCGACTTGCCCGCGGCCAGCGCTTCCGAGACCCAGCGCGGCTTGCGGCCGCGACCGCCCGACCAGGTTTCGCCAGCCGGACCGCGATAACGGG
>SDZE01000310.1 GCA_004173095.1 Bradyrhizobiaceae bacterium | reverse complement strand
CCCTCACCGTCATCCGCTCGACCTGCAGGATCGCCAGCGTCAACACGATGATCGCGACGCCTTGATGCATCAAAGCGAGATCGATCGGCACCTGATGCAGCAGCGTCATGATGCCGAGCATCGCCTGCACGGCAATCGCCGCCACCATCCACAGTGCACCATTCACGACCGATCGCTCGGCCCGCATCCGCAGCGCATCGAACGCGTGCCAGATCGCGACCGCGACCAGCAGATAGGCGGTCATGCGGTGCTGGAATTGCACCGTCAGCGCATTGTCGAACATGTTGCGCCACCATGGATCCTCGAAAAACAGACGCGAAGCCGATGGGATGAAGGCGCCGTCGATATCGGGCCAGGTGTTGAACACCCGCCCGGCGCGAAGGCCGGCGACCAGCGCGCCGAAATAGATCTGCAGGAAGGTGAGCCCGAGCAGGATCCAGCTGGTCACACGCAGCCGCGCCGTCGCCAGCGCGGTCACGCCGTCGCTCATGCGCCGCAGCACCCACACGATGGCGGAGAAGATGATCAGCGCCAGCATCAGATGCACCGCCAGCCGATATTGCGACACCTCGACGCGATGGGTCAGGCCAGACGCCACCATCCACCAGCCGACGAAGCCTTGCAGGCCGCCGAGCGCGAAGATTCCCCATAGCGGCTTTTTCAGATCGGACGGAATCATGCCGCGCCAGAGGAAGAACAGGAACGGCAGCAGGAACACCATGCCGATGGTGCGACCGAGCAATCGATGGCTCCACTCCCACCAGAAAATGGTCTTGAATTCGGCAAGGCTCATGCCGTGATTGAGCTCGCGATATTGCGGGATCTTCTTGTAGGCCTCGAAGGCGTCGTTCCAATGCGCGTCATTGAGCGGCGGCAGCGTGCCGGTGACCGGCTTCCACTCGGTGATGGAAAGCCCCGATTCCGTCAGCCGGGTGGCGCCGCCGACCAGCACCATGGCGACGATCATCGCCGCGACGACCATCAGCCACCAGCGCACCGGGCGCAGTTGTTTATCGCGGGTTGGGGAGCGGGCTTGGGAAATGGCAGCCATCTCGAACAATCTCGGTGCGTTGCGCGGGCGCTGTGCAAAACAGCGCTTTGCAAAACAGCGCTTTAAACGGATTTTCGCGCCCCTTATAGTCCGCCCGTCCTGCCCTGCAAAGTTGGGCACTTTGCCCACCCCCTGCAATGAGCCCCGCGTTTATATGAAAATCCGCACGCGAAAATTCCTGGGAACCATCCTGCTGCTGATCCTGGTCGTGGCGTGGTCGCTGATCGGCATGGCAATGGCGCAGATCCCCTGGCTTGCGGCATCCGGCTGGCGCCAGGCGATCTTTTACGTGGTGGCCGGCATCGGCTGGGTGCTTCCGGCCATGCCGATCATCAGCTGGATGCAGAAACCCGACCCGGAAGAGGCGTGACAGCTACAGGCCGACGCCGGCCAGCATCACCCGGAGCACCCGCAACGATGTCCGTCGCCCGTCCCATGCCAGCCGCGGCAGCGCGTGCAGATCGGCCCCCGGCGTCACCCTCCCGGCGACCGACGTCACGGCACTGACGAATCCCTGCTCCGCCGCCATCGCACCGTCGCGTGCGGAAAACGACCCGGCATCCCCGAACGGAAATGCAAAATGTCGCGGCGGCGCCGGCAGTACCGCGGCGGCGACCGCCTGCCCCATCGCCATCTCGCGCTTCGCCGCGCCATCATCGAGATTCACCAGCGCCGGATAGTTCAACGTGCTCGTTCCGACCGTCGCCAGTGGATGCCCGGCAAATTGCGCCACATCGTCCCACGTCATCGCGGCCTCACGCGACAGCGCCACGAGATCGGCGCCGTAGCGCAGGCAGAGATCGTCGATTGCCTGGCGGAGCTCGTGCGGCGGCAGACTGCGCAGCCAGCTGTCCAGATAGTGATGCGCGTGAGACTTGCCCGCGATGTCGGCCGTCTCGAAGTAGCGCCTGTCATCATCGACGACCACATTGATGCGATCCTGTCGCGCCACGATCTGCTCCAGCGCCAGCCACCACATCCGACCGAGCCCGTCGGGGGCAGCACTCGGCAGGTAGACGGTGAACGGCACCTGATGACCGGACAACAGCGGCCAGGCATAGTCGAGGAAATCGCGGGTGCCGCCATCGAACGTCAATGCGACGAAGCGGCGACCCGCATCGGGCGCCTGTGCGCGACGGCAGGCCTCGTCCATGGACACGATGTCGAACGGCCAGCGCTTCAGCGCCAGGATCAGCCGATGCAGAAACTGCGGCGTGATCTCCTGCGCGCGCCGCGGCTGAAACCCGGCATTGCGCAACGGCCGCACGCGTTCGAATTTGAGAATGACACCGGAGCCGCGTGGCCACGGCTCGAACAAACGCCAGAGGCCGCTGGCATAGGCCAGTTCCAGTTTCAGCGCCGTCCAGTCTGTTGCCACCGAACCTTTCTCCCAGTGCGGGCATTCCGCCCGGCCATCATCCTTACCGTTTGTTGAGATTTCTTTGCAAAACTCAGCCCCAAACGAAAAATCCCGACAGGGCGTCCGATGATCATGGCTGCGACAATGGAACCACCAATCGCGGCCTCTCCCGCTATGCGGCGTATCGCGCGTGTCGATATCCTGCACGACTATGCCAGCGCCGAACCGGTGTGGCGGCAATTCGAGACGGACGCGCATCTCGCGACGCCTTATCAGCGCTTCGATTTTCTACTCGCCTGGCAGACACATGCCGGCAAGGCCGAAGGCGTACAGCCCCTCATCGTCGTCGCCTATGATGCCGCGCAACAGCCCCTGCTGTTGTGGCCGCTGGTCGTCGGCCGCGAGAACGGGTTGCGCATCGCCGGCTTCCCTGGCGGCAAACACGTGACCTTCAACATGCCGCTGTGGCGTCGCGATTTCGCCGAGACGGCCACACGCGGCGATCTCGATGACGTGCTCAAGGCCATCGCGGCCAGCGCCGACAAGGTCGATGTCCTGGTGTTGCTGCGGCAGCCGCAAAGCTGGCGCGGCATTGCCAATCCGCTGACGCAGCTTCCGCATCAACCCTCCACCAATCCGTGTCCGGTGCTGACCATGGCGCCCGGCGCTGCGCCGACCGATCTCGTCTCGAATTCGATGCGCAAGCGGCTGAAGACCAAGGAGGCCAAGTACAAGGGCCAGCCCGGTTACCGCTACATCCATGCCACCACACCTGCCGACGTGACGCGCGTGCTCGACATGTTTTTCGCGGTCAAGCCGCAACGCATGGCGGAACAGAGCCTGCCCGACGTGTTCGCAGAGCCGGGCATCGAAGCGTTTTTGCGCGACGCCTGTGCCGCACCCCGCGCCGGCGGTTACGCCATCGATATCCATGCGCTCGTCTGCGACGAGGAGGTGATCGCCATGTATGCCGGCGTCGCCGATGCGCATCGCTTCTCGATGATGTTCAACACCTACACGTTATCGGCCAATGCGAAATACAGTCCCGGCCTGATCCTGATGCGCAGCATCGTCGATCACTATGCCGCGCACGGCATCACCTCGCTCGATCTCGGCGTCGGTGAAGGCGACTACAAGCGGCTGTTCTGCAAGGACGACGAGGTCATCTTCGACAGCTACATCCCGCTGACGGCGCGCGGCCGCGTCGGCGCGCTTGGCCTGTCGTCGGTGGCGCAAGCCAAGCGCATGGTCAAGCAATCGCCGGCGCTGTTGAACCTCGCCCACCGGCTGCGCAGCGCGTTTCAGCGCTAGCGCCTCATCCTCGCGAACACGAAGCGCGGTGGCGGCTTCCGGCGTTACGCTGCCGCCACGCGGTTGCCATCGCCGTTCGAGACGTCCGCGACCGAGCGCAACATGCGGACATCGCTGAAACCGACGGCGCGCAGTTCATCAGCCATGCGCGCACGCGCGTCCATGGCCATGCCTGCTTCGGGCACCACGATGGCACGGGCCTCCGCGGTGAGCATGCCGGCAGGCAGATCCGCTGCAGTGCCGGCATCGAGCAGCACGTGGTCGTAGACACGCAGCAGCGCATCCAGCGCCATGATCAGTCGAGGCGACTGCAACAGGGCGCGATCCGCTCCTGCGCGGCCGGCCGTCACCAGATGCAGCGCCGACATCCGGTCCTTGGTGATCACCTGACCGAACGAAACCTCGCCCAGCATCAATTCGGCGAGCCCCGGCGCTGCCGGATCATTCGACACCGCCTTCAGCGTCGGCGACGTCGCCGAGAGATCGACCAGCACCACCTTGGCATCGCGCGCCAGGATGCGCGCCAGCGTCAGCGCGGTCAGCGAGATTCCGTCGTCATGCCCCGTCCCCAGAATGGTGACCTTGCGCGCCGCGGGTCCGGCCGTGCGAAGGTCGCGCGCCATCTGCTCGATTTCGGTGATGCCGGCCGTCAGTTCCGGATGCCGGTCGCTGAGCGCGGGCTGTGTCAGTTCCGGCATCGACTGCGGCATTGGCTCTGGCATCGGCTCTGGCATTGGCAACGGCTCTTGGGCAGCGGCGATGGCGGGCGACACGACGGCGGGCGTCGGGTCCGCGGCAGCACTTGCCGCCGGCGCCATGACATGCGGCGCCACCGGCATGGACTGCAGCTCCGGCTCGATGCGGCGCGCGGTATGCGTCACCCGCGTGGCCGAGGGCGCCGGTCCTTGCGGCGCGGTCATGCGCAGCAATTCGCCGGTGACGATGCTGCCGGCGGTGAGGATCAGCGTCGCCAGCGTCGCGATCAGGACAACCGGCAGCTTCTTCGGATAGGCCGGCGTATTCGAGACGAAGGCGCGCGAGATGATGCGGCCATCGGTCGGCGCGCCATCGATGTTCTCGCGGGTGGTCGCCTCGCGATATTTGGCCAGATAGGATTCGAGGACATCGCGCTGCGCCTTGGCTTCGCGCTCCAGCGCGCGCAGTTGCACGTCCTGTCCATTGTTCGAGGACGCCTGCTTCTTCATCTGCTCGAGGCTGTTGGTGAGACCATCGACCCGGCCAGCGGCGACGCGGGCATCGTTCTCGAACGAACGTGACAGCTTGGCCGCTTCATCACGCAACTGCTTGTCGAGATCGCCGAGCTGCGCGCGCAACTCCTTGATGCGCGGATGGCCGTCCAGCAGCGTCGAGGATTGCTCGGCCAGCTGCGCCCGCAGCGTAACCCGCTGTTCTGACAAACGACGGATCAGATCGGAATTCAGCACCTCGGAAAACTCGATCGGCTTGCCCGTCTGCAGCATCTCCTTGATGAGGCGCGACTTGGACTCGGCGTCCGAGCGGAGCGCACGGGCATTGTTGAGCTGGCTGTTGATCTCGCCGAGCTGCTGGTTCGACAGCGACGTGTTGTTGGTGCCGATGAACAGGCTCGACTTCGAACGGAAATCCTCGGCGCGCGATTCCGCATCATTGACCTTCTTGCGCAGATCATCGATCTCGCCGGACAGCCAGGTGCCGGCTGCCTTGGCTTGCTGCTGCCGCGCCGCCTGCTGCATCACCAGATAGCCGTCCGCAATGGAGTTCGCGACCTTGGCGGCCAGATCCGGATCGATCGACTGAAACTCAACGACGATGACGCGCGATTTATCGACAGCAAACGAGGTCAGCCGCTCGTAATAGGAGTCGAGCACGCGCTCTTCGGGAGTCATCGAGAACGGATCACGCGCAGCGCCGATCAGCGCCAGCAGCGACTTCCACGGTTGCGCGCCCTTCAGCACGGGATCGAATTCCGGGCGCTCGGCGAGCTTGTTCTGCTTGATCACTTCACGCGCGAGATCGCGCGACAGCACCAGCTGGACCTGGCTGGCGACAGCCTCCGGATCGAGTGACAGCCGCTCCTCGCTGCGCTCGCCATTCGGCCGCAGGAAGATGTTTTCGCGGCCATCGATGAGAATGCGGGATTCGGATTTGTAACGCGGAGTGATGAGATTGACGATGACGACGGAGCCGATCAAGGCGAGCAATGTCGGCACGATCACCCACATCCGCTTGCGCATCAGCGCGCGGCCGAGCGCGCCGAGATCGAGGTCGCCATGCAGCGCTGGCGCTCGCTCCGTCACCTGCTCTTCAACCACCGCTTCCCGCGTTCTCGCGCCGAACGCCGACTTCAGCGGTGACACCGGCTTGTCCATCGCCGGCTGTGTGGCGACCTGATCAACCGACGCATCACTCTTGCCTGCACGCCCAAACGGCCAACGCATCGCATACCCCTACAGAACGCCACGGCGCCTATTTACCGATTCCGATTAAATGCCATTAAGGTTGCCGGCCGGTTAATTGCTCGGTCGAGCGTGTGGGAAGGCCCTGGAAGCAAGCCGGTTGCCTCACGATTTCTTAACGGCGATGACGCTTATTAAGTCGCATTGCTTCAGGGCTGCGGTCCCGGATGTCCGCACCCTCCCCGCGAAAGCTGAATTTACGCATGTCTGCCACGGATAAGCCGCTCCGAATCCTGCACGCCGTGCGCGCGCCTGTCGGTGGCATTTTCCGTCATATCATCGACATCGCCAACGGCCAGGCGGATCGCGGTCATGCGGTGGGCATTCTCGCAGACAGCCTCACGGGTGGCGAACGCGCCGACGCCGCTCTGGCCGAGATCGCGCCGCGGCTGCAACTCGGCGTCCATCGCCTGCCGATCAAGCGCGATCCGGACCTGAGCGATATCTCCGTCTGGCTCAAATTCAGGAGCCTCACACGAAGCCTGAAGCCCGACGTGCTGCACGGCCACGGCGCCAAGGCCGGCGCCTTCGTGCGGCTCAAGGGCCACGCGCAGGATAACATCCGCATCTACACACCGCATGGCGGGTCGCTGCATTATCCGCAGAACACACCGAAGGGCGCGTTCTACAGCCGGCTCGAGCGCGGACTCATGAATCGCACCGACTTGTTTCTGTTCGAGAGCGCCTTCGCGCGCGACACCTATCAGCGCATGATCGGGACGCCGTCGGGCCTTGTGAAATGCGTCTTCAACGGCGTCACAGCGCAGGAATTCGCGCCCGTCGAACTCGCTGCAGATGCTACCGACATCTGCTATGTCGGCGAGTTCCGCCGCATCAAGGGCGCCGACCTGCTGATCGACGCGGTGGCACGGCTGCGCGCCGACGGACTGGCCGTCACTCTCACGCTCGGCGGTGACGGTGAGGAGACCAATGCACTGAAAGCGCAGATCGAGCGCCTCGGCCTTGGCGGCGCGGTGCGCTTCCTCGGTCATGTGAAGCCGCGTTTCGGCTTCTCCAAGGGCCGCCTGCTGGTGGTGCCGTCGCGCGGCGACTCGATGCCCTATGTGGTGATCGAGGCCGGCGCGGCAGCCGTGCCGATGATCGCCGCCGGCGTGGGCGGCATCCCCGAAATCTTCGGCCCGCACAGCGACGCCTTGTTCCAGCCGAGCAACGCAGCCGCCATGGCGGAGGCGATCAAGGCCGCGCTCGGCGATCTCGACGCCACGCGGGCCCGCGCATCGGCCCTGCGCGAACGCATCCAGCAACATTTCTCGCAGGATGCGATGGTGGAAGGCGTCATTGCCGGCTACCGCGAAGCGCTCGCAAATCATTAACCACCGTTAATACGTAACGAATTCTTCCGATTTGTCGGGTATTCCAGCGCAGACGAACTGGGCTCGACCCGGCACGTCATATGCCGCCGCCATCACGGGAATTCGCCTTGGACCCGATCAACGCCCGCTCAATGATCGACGCTGCCGCGACGGACGCATCCGCGCCGCGCCAGTTCGAACGTCGCCGCCGATTGACCCCTGAGGCGCTCGCGGTCGTCGAGCAGAAGGTGCGCTCGGCCTATTCGCCGGTGGTCATCACCGGCGTCGTGCGCACTATCGATTTCTTCATGCTCAGCCTCATCGGCACGGCGATCTATCTCGGCTACGTCGCCCGCACGTCCGGATTGTCCTGGCAATATATGGCGGGCATCGTCGCTTTGTCCGCCGTGGCCGTGGCCTGCTTTCAGGCCGCGGACATCTATCACGTGCAGATGTTCCGTGGCCGCGTCCAGCAGTTGACGCGCATGATGTCGGCGTGGTCGTTCGTGTTCCTTCTGTTTGTCGGCGTGCTGTTCGTCGGCAAGTTCGGCGACGCGGTGTCGCGTGTCTGGCTGTCGTCGTTTTTCATCGTCGGCCTGATCGCGCTCGTCGTCCAGCGCAGCATCTTGCGCACATTGATCATCCGCTGGGCGCAGCAGGGCCGCCTCGCCCGCCGCACCGTGATCGTCGGCGCCGACAGCAATGGCGAGCAACTGATCCGCGAATTGCAGTCGCAGCAGGACTCCGACATCCAGATCCTCGGCGTGTTCGATGACCGCAACGACAAGCGATCGATGGATACGATTTCCGGCGCGCCGAAACTGGGCAAGGTCGACGACATCATCGAATTCGCGCGACGCACCCGCATCGATCTGGTGCTGTTCGCCCTGCCGATTTCGGCCGAGATGCGCATTCTCGAAATGCTCAAGAAGCTGTGGGTGCTGCCGGTCGACATCCGCCTGTCGGCGCATACCAACAAGCTGCGCTTCCGCCCCCGCTCCTACTCCTATATCGGCAAGGTGCCGACCCTCGACGTGTTCGAGGCGCCGATCACCGACTGGGATCTGGTGACGAAATGGCTGTTCGATCGCGTGGTCGGCGGCATTGCGCTGCTGCTCGCGCTGCCGCTCATGGCGCTGATCGCGCTGGCCATCAAGCTCGACAGCCCGGGCCCGGTGCTGTTCCGGCAGAAGCGGTTCGGCTTCAACAACGAGCGCGTCGATGTGTTCAAATTCCGCTCGCTGTATCACGACCACGCCGACCCGCTGGCCAAGACCGTGGTGACCAAGGGCGACAAGCGCGTCACCCGTGTCGGCCGTTTCATCCGCAAATCCAGTATCGACGAGTTGCCGCAGCTGTTCAACGTCGTCTTCAAAGGCAATCTGTCGCTGGTCGGCCCACGCCCGCATGCGGTGCAGCAGAAGCTGCAATCGCGGCTGCTGGACGAAGCGGTGGACGGCTATTTCGCCCGCCACCGCGTCAAGCCGGGCATCACCGGCTGGGCCCAGATCAATGGCTGGCGCGGCGAAGTCGACAGCGAGGAGAAGATCCAGAAACGCGTCGAGTTCGATCTCTATTATATCGAGAACTGGTCGGTACTGTTCGACGCCTACATCCTGTTCCGCACGCCGATTTCGATGCTGACCAAGAACGAGAACGCGTATTGACCCCGTCGCTCATGGGGTAACACGGGCCCTTTGTAGCGCCCCAGTCCCTCATGGTGAGGAGGCGCGCAGCGCTGTCTCGAACCATGAGATGTCCAGGCGCGGCAGGTGCGGCCATCCTTCGAGACGCGGCCAACTGGCCGCTCCTCAGGATGAGGACGGTGTAGAGGGCACCTTACGGAGCGGGTCGCGGTGAACCGTCCTACACCACTCATTCACCCGCCCGCGCTACCATTGCCGCATGACCCTGTACGCCTCCAGCGATGCCCATGCGGCACCGACGGCCCCCGCCGTGGTGACGCTTCAGCACGGGCTGCTGTGGTTGATGGGGCTGGGCGGCGCCATCGTCTTCATCGAGCCGAGCCCCTATGAGATCTTCGCGCTGACCTCGGTGGTTGTGTTCGCCGCCACCGGTCTGCGCATGCGCCTCGCATTCCTGCCATTGGCGCTGCTGCTGTTCGCGGTCAATCTCGGTTACACGATCTGCGCGGTGCCGCTGCTGGACGAGCAGCCGATCGTCTACTGGATCCTGACGTCGTGGTACATGGCGGTCACAGCGCTGTTCATCGCGCTCGCCGTTTCGGAAGACACCGCGGCACGGCTGCACTATCTGCGCTCCGGCCTGATCGCGGGTGCGGTGATCGCCTCGCTGGCGGGCATCGCCGGCTATCTGCGCCTGACTCCGGGTGAACTGTTCACGCTGTATGGCCGCGCCGCCGGCACGTTCAAGGATCCGAACGTGTTCGGCGCCTATCTGGTGCTGCCCGCACTGTTCTGCCTGCAGAGCGTCGTCAGCGACACGTTTGGTCGGTCGCTGCGCTCGAGCATCCTGCTCGGCATCATCACGCTGGCGCTGCTGCTCGCCTTTTCGCGCGCCGCCTGGGGCCTGCTGGCGCTGACCGGCGCGTTCATGCTGTTGCTGATGATGCTGACCAGCCAGACCAACCGTCAGCGCTCCCGCATCGTCGTCATGGCGATCGCCGCCCTCATCGCCGTCGCGCTCGTCCTCGTGATCCTGCTGCAGTTCGATTTCATCCGCGACATGTTCGAGCAGCGCGCCTCGTTCGACCAGAAGTATGACGAAGGGCGCTTCGGTCGTTTCGGCCGCCATATGCTCGGCGCGCAAATGGCGCTCGATCTGCCGCTGGGCATCGGTCCGCTGCAGTTCAACAAGTTCTTCCCGGAAGACACGCATAATTCCTATCTCAATGCGTTCATGTCCGGCGGCTGGATATCCGGCGTGGTTTACCCGGCGCTGGTGTTCACCACGGCGCTGATCGGCTTTCGCTACATCTTCGCGCGGACGCCGTGGCAGCGTCCTTATCTCGCGGTGTTCTCGGCCTATCTCGGCACGGTCGGCGAAGCGTTCATCATCGACACCGACCACTGGCGTCACTTCTGGCTGATGCTCGGACTGATGTGGGGCATGTTCGTCGCCACCCAGCGCCACATCGCGAACACGCGCCATGCGACCGAACGCGACGTCGCTCACCTGCAGGGATTGCCCGCACGATGACGGAAGCCACGATCCGCATCGCCGTGCTGGTGCCCTGTTTCAACGAAGCCGCCGCCATCGGCCAGGTCGTGCATGATTTCCGCGCCGCGCTGCCGATGGCCGAGGTCTATGTCTACGACAACAACTCGTCCGACGACACGGTGGCGATCGCCAGCGCGGCCGGCGCCCACGTGCGCTCCGAGCGGCATCAGGGCAAAGGCCATGTGGTCCGCCGCATGTTCGCCGATGTCGATGCCGACATCTATGTGATGGTCGATGGCGATGCCACCTATGATGCAGCCAGCGCACCGGCGATGCTCGCCAAGCTGATCGACGAGCGCCTCGACATGGTGGTCGCCCATCGCATCGGCGACGCCAGCGCGGCTTACCGCACCGGCCACCGCACCGGCAACTATCTGCTCACGCGCTTTCTCGCTGATACGTTCGGCCGCGGCTTCGAGGATATCCTGTCCGGCTACCGCGTATTCTCGCGGCGTTTCGTGAAGACGATTCCGGTGCTGTCGGATGGATTCGAAATTGAAACCGAACTCAGCGTGCACGCGCTCGAACTATCGATCCCGACGGCGGAAATGCCGACGCCGTATTACGCCCGGCCCGCCGGTTCGCACAGCAAGCTGAACACCTGGCGCGACGGCCTGCGCATCGTCGCCACCATCCTGAAATTATATCGGTCCGAAAAGCCGCTGCGATTTTTCACGACGATCTCCATCACGCTGGCGGCGATGTCGGTGATCCTCGCGATCCCGCTATTTCTCACTTATGTGGAAGAAGGCGTCGTGCCGCGCTTTCCCACCGCCATTCTCTCGACCGGCATCATGCTGGTGGCGGTGATCGCGCTGTTTTCCGGTCTGATCCTGGACACGGTGTCGCGCGGCCGCCGCGAAGCCAAGCTGTTGCGCTATCTGTGCGAGCCCTGGATCGGGCGGTAGTCCGGCCAACGCCCCGACAAACTGTACAAACGAAAACAGCCCCGCTTCCGCGAGGCTGCTGTCGAAGGATGATCGAACGCGTTAGCGAACGATGATCGTCTTGGTGCGGCCGCCATGATAGCCGTGGCGATGACCGTGACGCGGGGCCATGTAGCCGCGGTTGTGACGCATGCCAGGACCACGATGATAGCCTGGACCGCGGTGATAACCACGATGACCGCCGTGATAGCCGCCGCCACCGATCTGGACATTGATGCCCTGCGCCGCGGCGGGTGCCGCCGGAGTGCCGATATAGAGAAGACCGGCAGCAGCCAGCAGAGCCAATTTCTTGAACATGATGTCCCTTCCTGTGAAAACTGTAGTGACAAGTCCGTGAATGGCCGAAGGTTCCCGGGTAGTCGTCGTAGCCTCGCAAGCATCGACTTCTTTTGCCGCTAAGGTATCGACGTCCCGTCAAGTGGGAACCGTGAGGTCACACCCGGCGTTGCTCGGGCATGAACAACGCTGAAAACGACTTCATCGACAAGAATTCGCAGGGCAAATCCAAGCCTGACGAGCCAACCGGTGACGACAACACCTCCCCCGCCGGCACGCATGATAAACCGGAACTCACAGATCATCATAAAACGCCCGGCACCGGCATGCTGTCGGACGAACAAAGCGACGAGGTCGAGGGACCGAGTGGGTGACGCGCCCGTGAAGTCACGCGTGTCTGTCACACCAGCTTCTTATGCAGTTGGTAACCTCTCCTTAACCATCACGACTCACAGTGGTGACCAACACAACGCGGACCGGATGTACGTCTGCGTGGAAATGGCTCGGAACTTCCGGTTCCGGGTCATTTTTGTTTTCAGGCCTCGGTTCCCGGCCCGGTTTCAGATGGCTGCATTGCCGCGCTGACGTGAACCATGCACGACGCCCGCTGTTGCCCCTCCGACAACAAGGAGATGCAACATGAAGAAAATTGTCGTCGCTCTCGCGACCATCGCCGCCCTCGGTGCGGCCACCATGACGACCAAGCCTGCCGAAGCGCGCGGCGGCCGCAATGCCGCCATCGGTTTCGGTCTGGCAGCCGGCGCCCTCGCGGCCGGCGCAGCCGCCAGTGGCGCTTATGCCTACGGCCCGGGCTATTACGGCGGCGGCCCCCGTTACTATGGCGGCGGCCCGCGCTATTATGGCGGCCCGCG